>CAMZMA010000287.1 GCA_947311815.1 uncultured Flavobacteriaceae bacterium | reverse complement strand
GTGTGGTACTTTAGGAGAAAAATACCACTGGTCTTGGGGCTTTGGATTAGCAGGTATATTTATGTTCTTAGGAATGTTACAATTCTATTTTTCACAACCCGTTTTTGGACATGTTGGTGATAAACCCGAACCAAAAACCGAAGAAGAAACGGCAGCAAATTTATCAGAAATCTTAGAAGAAGGAGAAACAGAATTAAATCATTTTACTTTATTAGATAAGATTTTGATGTATATCAGTGCTATTTTGGGCGTTTTATATGTAATTAATGATCCTTTATACGAAATCTCTAAAATGAAAGGAGCAACAAACCCTATCAATCTATTTCCTTTTGAAATTGCAGGTGTTTCTGGGCAAAACGTTGCTATTTTAGTGGGTCTTATTTCTTTTTTAATTTTATTATTTACCCGTGTTTCAAGATACTCTAAAGTGGTAAAAGATCGAATGATTGCCGTAGGAATTTTCGCCTTTTTTACCGTATTCTTTTGGGCTTCTTTTGAACAAGCAGGTGGCTCTATGAATATCTTTGCAAAAGATTACACAAATAGAGTTATTGTTGGCAATTCTGCCATTATTTTTAAAATTGTAAATACACTTATTTACATCATTCCTTTGGCAATAATTTCTTGGGTTTTAATCAAATTATACAAGAACTCTCACAAACTCATCCCTTTATCTAACAATATATTAGCCGCAAGTTTCACTATTATTTGGGGTATCGTTTTATGGCTCTTATACAAAGAATTTCAAGCTGATAAAGCAGAAATTCCTGCCACATGGTTTAATATTTTAAATTCGTTATTTATCATTGCTTTTGCTCCATTATTTTCTAAATGGTGGGAAAGTAAATACAACCCAAGTGCTGCTGTAAAATACGGTTTAGGACTCATGTTATTAGGTGTAGGATTTGGATTTTTGGCATTTGGAGCAAGTAACATCCCACAAGGTGCAATGACCGCCGCAGTAAGTATTGTTTGGTTAGTTTTTGCCTATTTATTTCATACACTTGGTGAGTTGTGTTTATCTCCAGTTGGTTTATCGTATGTAAGTAAATTAGTACCAGGAAGAATGATTGCGATGATGTTTGGTGTTTGGTATATTGCTATTGCAATTGGAAATAAATTGGCTGGTAAAATGGGCGGAATGATTGATGATATTACTGCTGAATATTCTATGTCAACTTTCTTCTTAATTTTTACAATAATTCCTATCGGAGTAGGTCTTTTAGCGATGTTGCTAAATCCTCTTTTCAAAAAACTAATGCACGGAGTTAGATAACACTACGTTTATGCATAATAAAAAAGCACCCAAATTGGGTGCTTTTTTATCATTTTAAAAGTAAAATTTTTTATTTTAAAGGAGCTCCGTTCATAATTTCATCATTTGCAAACTCTTCAAATTGTTTGAAATTTTCATGAAAAGAGTCTGCTAATTTCTGAGCAGTTTCATAATACCCTTTGTCATTATTCCAAGTAGATCTAGGGCTTAAAACTCCTGATGGCACATTCGGACATGTTTTAGGCATTGCTAAATCAAAAACAGTATGTGCATGATAATTATCTTTATTGGCAGCCTCTAAACTTCCGTTCATAGCTGCAGTAATCATCGCTCTTGTATATTTTAATTTCATTCTACTCCCTACTCCGTAAGGACCACCAGTCCAACCTGTATTTACTAACCAAACTGTAACATTTGCTTCTTTCATTTTTTTGCTCAACATTTCGGCATAACGTGTTGGGTGTAACGGCATAAATGGTGCACCAAAACATGCTGAAAAACTAGGTACAGGTTCGGTTACTCCTGCTTCTGTACCTGCAACTTTTGCGGTATAACCAGAAATAAAATGATACGCTGCTTGACCAGGCGTTAATTTAGAAATTGGAGGCAACACACCAAAAGCATCCGCAGTTAAGAAAAATATATTCTTCGGTTTTTTTCCAATAGACCCCTCTTGAATATTATCGATATGATAAATAGGATAACTTACACGTGTATTTTGCGTAATGGAAGTATCTTCAAAATCAACATTTCTTTGATCATCCATCACAACATTTTCTAAAATAGCTCCTTTTTTAATAGCTCTAAAAATGTCTGGTTCTTTTTCTGCTGATAAGTCAATTACTTTGGCGTAACATCCTCCTTCAAAATTAAAAACGGTATTTTCATTCGTCCAACCATGTTCATCATCACCAATTAATTTACGGTTTGGATCTGCAGATAAAGTTGTTTTACCCGTACCCGACAATCCGAAGAAAATAGCAGTATCACCATCTTTACCAACATTTGCCGAACAATGCATTGGCAGCGTATTTTTAAATACAGGTAAGATAAAATTTAAGGCAGAAAAAACACCTTTCTTAATTTCCCCTGTGTACCCTGTACCTCCTATCAACACAATTTTTTTACTAAAATTTAAAATCGCAAAATTGTGCTGACGTGTTCCATCAACTTTTGCATCTGCCATAAAATTTGGTGCGTTAATTACTGTCCATTCTGGCGAAAAATCTTTTAATTCTTCAGCTGTAGGACGTAAAAACATATTATGCGCAAACATATTTGCCCAAGGATGCTCATTAACAACTCTAATATTTAGTTTGTAATTTTTATCTGCACATGCGTAACTATCACGTACAAAAATTTCTTTTTCTGATAAATAAGCAACTACTTTGTTATATAACTTGTCAAATTTATCTTCATCAAAAGGGATATTGATGTTTCCCCACCAAACTTCATCTTTTGTTACAGCGTCTTTTACAATAAAACGATCCATTGGCGATCGCCCTGTAAATTCACCCGTGTTAATTGCCAAAGCTCCTGATGATGCTTCAACACCTTGCCCTTTTTCAATAGTAATTGTGTGCAATTGGTCTGACGTTAAATTGTAACGAACCGCTGCATTTTTAATTCCTAAATGATCTAACGAAATCGATTTCGTATCTTGATATATCATTTCTCTTTTTTTAGGTTTATTATTATATTGTGTTGTAAAATAAAAGTCAAAAGTAAAAAATATTTTTACATTGAGTCATCAAATTTAATTATTTATTAACTATTTATTGTTCATTACTTTTTTTTAGCTTCAAAAAATAAAAAGCCATTAATATCCAACCACTCATAAAAAGCAATCCTCCTAACGGCGTTACAAACCAAATACTCTTTGCCGACACTTGTAAAAGATGTATTGCATAGATTGAACCCGAAAACAATAAAATTCCTGCAAAGAACAAATAGCTGAGGTTGTTTTTTTGTTTTTCAGAAAATGGATTAAAACTATTGACAAACAAGATGACTAATACATGAAATAATTGATACCTAACTGCCGTTTGATAGCTGCTTAATGCATCAATTGATAATTTTTCTTTTAATGCATGTGCACCAAAAGCTCCTAAGATGACTGCAAATACTCCTAGTACAGAAGCTATTGTTAAATTTTTATACATTTTATTAATTTTTGTTTAAAATTAAACTTTTTTATTCAAAAAGCGTAAATTCGCTTTACATACAAAAGTACATTTTAAAATGAGAAATATCTTAATTATTGGAGCAGGAAAATCTAGCTCATCACTTATAAAATATTTATTAGACAATTCATCTAAAGAAAATTTACACCTTACTATTGGCGATGTTTCTTTAGATAACGCTAAAAAAATCATCAACAATCATTCAAATGCGAGTGCTATATTGTTAGATGTTTTTGATAAAAATCAACGAGAAAGTGCTATAAAAAAAGCAGCTGTGGTTATTTCTATGCTTCCTGCGCGTTTTCATGCGCAAGTAGCTAAAGATTGTGTCACTTTTAGTAAACACATGGTTACAGCTTCTTACATTTCTGAAGAAATGAAAGCACTTGACAAAGATGTAAAATCAAAAGGATTGGTTTTTATGAACGAAATTGGCTTAGACCCAGGAATCGATCATATGAGCGCAATGCAAATTATTGATAAAATTAAAGATAACGGTGCAAAAATGTTACTTTTCGAGTCTTTTTGTGGTGGTTTGGTTGCTCCTGAAAGTGATACCAATTTATGGAACTATAAATTTACGTGGAATCCAAGAAATGTAGTACTTGCAGGACAAGGTGGAGCCGCAATGTTTATTCAAGAGAATGCGTATAAATACATTCCGTATCACAAATTATTTAGACGTACTGAGTTTTTAGAAGTAAACGGAAGTGGCAGATTTGAAGCCTATGCAAATAGAGATTCTTTAAAGTACATCAGTATTTATGGTTTAGATAACATCCCTACCATGTATAGAGGTACAATTAGAAAAGTAGGGTTTTCTAGAGCGTGGAATGTTTTTGTGCAATTAGGAATGACCGACGATTCGTACACATTTGAAGATTCTGAAAATATGTCTTATCGTGATTTTACCAATTCATTCTTAGCCTACTCTCCTACCGATTCTGTAGAATTAAAACTGCGATCTTACTTAAAAATTGATCAAGATGATGTCATGTGGAGCAAGTTAGTAGAACTAGATATTTTTAATCCGAAGAAAAAAGTAGCCCTTAAAAATGCAACTCCTGCTCAAATTTTACAAAAGATTTTATCTGATAGTTGGACACTAGAAGCGCATGACAAAGATATGATTGTAATGCATCATAAATTTGGATATGAAATTGATGGAGAAAAACATCAAATAGAAAGTAGCATGGTTATTAAAGGAGATGACCAAACTTACACAGCGATGGCAAAAACTGTAGGTTTACCTGTTGCTATAGCTGCCTTAAAAATACTAAATGGAGAAATAAAAACCCCTGGCGTTCAATTACCAATTACCAAAGAAGTGTATGAACCAATTTTAAAAGAATTAGAAGAATACGGAATTATTTTTACAGAAAAAAAAGTACCGTATTTAGGATACAATCCAGAAAATGTAGTTGGATAGTTTCGACCCTGACTGCCGTGAGGAAGGTTCGCTCAAGATAAACTTATCGAAGTCTAATCTTAAATTGAATCAATATATATTGGGATTGATATCAAAACAAAGAAACCGAATATAATCTGGTGACTGAGCGTAGTCGAAGTCACATTTTTAAGTAAAAATCGCTCGTTAAATCAATATACTTTTGTGTGTATTGATGGCGGGTGATTTCAATCACTAACTCTTCTTTTATCAATGTTTTTTGATGAAAAGAAAAAGTAAGCAGACTTCGTTTTATTGCGGATCGCTTGTTTCCTCTTACATTGCATACTTTTTGTAAAAACAAATCATTTTCTTTTGCTATGTTAACAAAGCCTTCTTGCTCTTTAAAAGGAATAATCACAGAAAATTGTCCGTTTTTTGATAATAATTTGGCAGCACCAACAATTAAATTTTTAAAAGATAACGAAGAAGTAAATCTAGCAGTATTTCTTGCATCGTCATCCGAAGTAAAATCATCTGTATAAAAAGGTGGATTCGATACAATCAAGTCGTATTTTTCACCTTCTTCAATCATTTGTTTAGTAAAATCATCAAACGACGTATGGTAACAAAACAATCTATCTGCCCAATCAGATTGTTCAAAATTGGCAACAGTTTGCTCATACGCATTGTCTTCTATCTCAATAGCATCAACAGTGAGGGCATCAGAACGTTGTGCGAGCATTAAACTTATAACACCAGTACCTGCACCAATATCTAAAATCGAATCTGGATAAAAATCAATCGCAACCCAAGCACCTAACAAAACGCCATCAGTACCTATCTTCATCGCAGTTTTATCTTGATGAACGGTAAATTCTTTAAATGTAAATGGTTTTGAGCTGATTTTATCGGTATTTTAAAGAGGTATTTTTCACTAAAAGCAAGAACTTCGAAAGTTAAAAAATAGCACTTTTCAACTTTCAAACTTTCAAACTTTCAAACTTTTAAACTTTTAAACTAATTTGCAGAGAGGAAGGGATTAGTTGCACTGATCCCAAAACATCTCATTAAACAAGCATAGAAACTTTACAAGCTACGCTTGTTTATTTTTTGTTCAGAAAAATTTATAAAAATCAATTTTTAACATTTTCTGAACAAAAAATGTCAACTTTGTTGAAAGTTTCCTTTTGCAGAGAGGAAGGGATTCGAACCCTCGATACAGTCACCCATATACACACTTTCCAGGCGTGCGCCTTCGACCACTCGGCCACCTCTCTATTATTCTTTGTTCTTGTAAACAAAATAAAGCAATCTAATAATTATAAGATTACCCTGTCTGCCGACAGGTAGGTTCTGTCATGCTTCCTCGTAATGACGTTCTCATTTGTCATTGCGAAGGAGGAACGACTGCGGCAATCTTTCTTTTCAGTCAAAATACTTCATCACAAAAAATCACTATTCACTTTTTACAAAAAACTACTCTATATACAAATCAATCAAACCTGCTGGAGTTTCAACCAATATTTGTTGATGTTCTCTATCAATTTTTTTAATAAAATCATCAATCATTGGAATAAAAATTTCAACCTCGCCTCTTTTAATTTCAAAAAGGGGTTGCGCTGCTTTGTCGTTAATACTTTCTAAAACACCTACTTCGCCAAAATTTTTATCAACAATTGTAAAACCAATTACTTCATGAAAATAAAACTGATTGCCCGTTAATTTTGGCAACAAATCTAGCGGTAAATAAATACCCGATTTTAAAATAGCATCGGCATCTTCTTCAGAATGAATACCCTCAAACTGAACACGTAATTGATTCCCTTTATGCAGTGAACTTTTTTCAATAAAAAATGGAATCAAATTATTGCCTAAATCGACAAATATTGATTCCATTCCTTGATAAATTTCAGGTTCGTCGGTATCTAATTTGATAACCACTTCACCTCTAAAACTATGTTTTCTAACGATACTGCCTAAATAAAAACAATCTTCTTTACGCATTTCGTTAAAAATATTTACTCTTCAGAGTCTTCTTTAGTTTCAGTAGCATCTTCTGCAGCATCCTCTACCACTTCTGGTGTGTTTGCAGCAATTCTTGCTTCATTTACAGCTTTTTCTGCTGCTAAAGCTTTTGCTTTTGCATCGGCAGTTGCTTTTGCTAAACCATCTTCTTTTGCAGTAACTTTACCTGATTTTTCATCTAACCAAGCCGTAAATTTAGCTTCTGCTTGCTCTTCAGTCAACGCTCCTTTTCTTACACCAACTGCTAAATGATTTTTTAACATCGCTCCTTTGTAAGACAAAATTGCTCTTGCAGTATCAGTAGGTTGCGCCCCATTTTGCAACCATTTTACAGCACCATCAATATCTAAATCAATAATTGCAGGGTTTACATTTGGGTTGTAAGTACCAATTTTTTCTAGGTATTTACCATCTCTTTTTGCACGTGCATCGGCAGCAACAATCCAATAGAAAGGCTTTCCTTTTTTACCGTGTCTTTGTAATCTGATTTTTACAGACATAATTTGTTAATTTTTTAAGGTTCTCGACCTTGATTATTAAAAACCTTACCAACTCGTAGTAAGCGGATGCAAAAATACAAAACCTTTTGAAAGTAAAAGGCTAATTTTCAATATATTTTTAGGAGTTCGAGCGGACTTTCATTACTCGCTTTTTTTCGTACCTCAAAAAGAGCTCAAACAATTAGCTTGTCTTGAGCAAAGTCGAAAGGTTCAATCTCTAACGTAGCTTCATCAATAGTAATTATTTTTTCAATCAAAAAATAAGTTTAATCGATAACTAAACCAGCGTTCTTTACTAATTAGTTCATTCAGAGACCTAACAGGTTTCCTCCTTCGGCAGATAAATTAAAACCTGTCAGGTCTGAATTAAAACATGTTTTACGTTAATTTACAAATGTTAATAAAACAAGACAACTCTTTTAGATTTTTTAATGACAAAATAATACTTTTACTCATCCAAAAAAATCATCAGCAGCAATAAATTTATGTACTTAATTTTCGATACAGAAACCACAGGTTTACCCAAAAGTTGGAACGCCCCCATAACCGATACTAATAACTGGCCAAGGTGTGTGCAAATTGCGTGGCAACTGCATGATAAATTCGGAAATCTTATAGAGCACAACGATTTTTTAGTACAACCCGACGGGTATAATATTCCGTATGATGCAGAACGTATTCACGGTATTTCTACCGATTTAGCTATAGAACAAGGAATTCCTTTATCCGAAGGATTGCAATTATTTAACGAAGCTTTACAAAAAACCAAATTTATTGTCGGTCAAAATTTAGGATTTGACATTAATATTATGGGATGTGAATTCCATCGTTTAGGAATCAGAAATAACCTAACGGAATTACCTATTTTAGATACCTGTACCGAAAAAACGGCGCAATTATGTCAAATTCCTGGAGGTAGATATGGTAAATTCAAATTACCCACTTTAACCGAGTTACACAATCATTTATTCGGTACAGGTTTTGGAGAAGCGCACAACGCAACTGCCGATGTTGAAGCTACCACGCGCTGTTTTTTAGAATTAATTCGTTTACGAGAATACACCAAAGAGCAACTAGATGTTGATGATGACTTCTTTCAAAAATATACTGAAGCCAACCCAAAACCGATTCAAGTAATTGGTTTACAACACATCAATCTTAAGCAAGAAAGCGAAAAAATACGCAAAAGATTAGCCTCTAAAAAAGAAGTAGAAACCACCAAATCTACCAACCAAGGTTTAGCTGCTCTAAAAGATGTACAATTCGCTCATTTACATAATCACACACAATATTCGGTATTGCAATCTACCATTCAGATTAGTAACATTATAAAAGCAGCGGCTGCAGATAATATGCCCGCAGTAGCAATGACCGATACAGGCAATATGATGGGTGCTTTCCATTTTGTACAAGCGGCACTCAATCATAATAAAAATGTAAAAACTGCTAATGAAGTGGCTATTGAAAAAGGAGAAAAACCTACTCAAAACACCATAAAACCTATTATTGGATGCGAATTTAACGTGTGCGAAGATCATTTAAATAAAAAACAAAAAGACAACGGATATCAAATTGTTTTATTAGCAAAAAACAAAAAGGGCTATCATAATTTAGCCAAAATGTCTTCGATTGCCTTTGTAGACGGATTTTACTACGTGCCAAGAATCGATAAAAAAATTATTGAGCAATACAAAGAAGATATTATTGTATTGACAGGAAATTTATACGGAGAAGTTCCGAATAAAATCCTAAACATTGGCGAAAAACAAGCCGAAGATGCTCTTATTTGGTGGAAAAATACTTTTGGTGATGATTTGTATATCGAGTTAATGCGTCATGGTCAAGAAGACGAAAATGTAGTAAATGAAACTTTATTGCAATTTTCAAAAAAACATCAAATAAAAATAGTTGCCACCAACAACACCTTCTATTTAAACAAAGAAGATGCCAATGCTCATGATATTTTGTTGTGTGTAAAAGATGGCGAAAAACAAGCAACACCTAAAGGAAAAGGACGTGGTTATCGCTACGGATTAGACAATGAAGAGTACTACTTCAAATCATCCGAAGCTATGAAAAAATTGTTCTTAGACATTCCTGAAGCCATCAGTAATATTCAAGAAATTGTAGATAAAATTGAGATTTACACCTTAGCGCGTGATGTGTTGTTACCTGCTTTTGATATTCCCGAAGAATTTCAAGACAAAGCTGATATTGCAGACAAAGGGAAACGAGGCGAAAATAATTATTTACGTCATTTAACCTATGTTGGTGCCAAAAAACGGTACGGAAAAATTACAGACGAAATCAAAGAACGACTCGATTTTGAGTTAGAAGTCATCGAAAAAACGGGCTATCCAGGATATTTTTTAATTGTAGAAGATTTTATTAGAGAAGCCCGAAATATGGATGTTTCTGTAGGGCCTGGTCGTGGTTCTGCCGCAGGATCTGTGGTTGCTTATTGCTTGTGGATTACCAATATTGACCCGATTAAATACGATTTACTTTTTGAGCGTTTCTTAAATCCAGAACGGGTTTCGATGCCAGATATTGATATTGATTTTGATGATGAAGGACGTGGTAGAGTCATGGATTATGTGATTAATAAATACGGTGCAAATCAAGTTGCTCAGATAATCACTTATGGTACCATGGCAGCAAAATCATCGATTAGAGACACCGCAAGAGTACTAGATTTACCCTTGTATGAAGCCGATAGGATTGCCAAATTGATTCCAGGAATGAAATTGAAAAAGATTTTTTCTTTGGATGAAAAAGAACTGAAAGAAAAATTACGATCAGAAGAAATTGAGCTCGTTAACGAACTAAAAAGCATCTCAAAAGGCATTGGTATTGAAGCCGAAACCATTAACAAAGCCCGTATTTTAGAAGGTTCTGTACGTAATGTAGGTACGCACGCTTGTGGCGTTATTATTACTCCAAGCGATATTACCAATTATGTACCTGTTGCTTTGGCAAAAGATTCTGACATGTATGTAACTCAGTTTGACAACTCTGTTGTAGAAAGTGCTGGCTTACTTAAAATGGATTTTCTAGGTTTAAAAACACTTACACTTATAAAAGATACCGTAAAAATTGTAAAAGCAAGACATGGTATTGACCTTATTCCTGATGATTTTCCGCTAGATGATGAAAAAACCTACGAACTCTTTCAACGAGGTGAAACGGTCGGTATTTTTCAGTATGAATCTGCAGGAATGCAAAAGTACATGCGAGAACTAAAACCCACTGTTTTTGCTGATTTAATTGCGATGAACGCCTTGTACAGACCTGGTCCTATTGAATATATTCCGTCTTTTATCCGAAGAAAACACGGTACAGAAGATATTGAATACGATTTACCTGCCATGGAAGAGTATTTAAAAGAAACTTACGGAATTACAGTCTATCAAGAACAAGTAAT
Organism: uncultured Flavobacteriaceae bacterium; assembly: GCA_947311815.1. Lineage (GTDB taxonomy): Bacteria > Bacteroidota > Bacteroidia > Flavobacteriales > Flavobacteriaceae > Polaribacter. The sequence goes on along the minus strand of CAMZMA010000287.1, from coordinate 345 downwards.
GTTGCTCTCACAAAAATTGGCAGATTTTACCAAAGGTGAAGCCGATGTACTGCGGAAAGCAATGGGAAAAAAGCAAATTGCGGTGTTGGCAAAAATGAAACCCAAATTTATCAAACAAGCTGGCGCTAAAGGACACGATGAAAAAAAATTAGAAAAAATTTGGAAAGACTGGGAAGCTTTTGCATCCTATGCTTTTAACAAATCTCACTCTACTTGTTACGCCTATATTGCCTACCAAACTGCGTAACAAGTAGAGTGAGATTTGTTAAAAGCATAGGATGCAAAAGCTTCCCAGTCTTTCCAAATTTTTTCTAATTTTTTTTCATCGTGTCCTTTAGCGCCAGC
>CAMZMA010000286.1 GCA_947311815.1 uncultured Flavobacteriaceae bacterium | reverse complement strand
TTCATTCTACTAAAAATATAAAAGTTCCAGAAAATATCTTTCTATTAAGAATACCTCCATATGCTCCTGAACTAAACCCTTGTGAACAAATTTGGCAATACATAAAAAATAGATATAAAAATCAACAGTTTGAAAATATGGGAAATTTAAAGAATTGGTTACACAATATGGTGTGTAAAATGGACAATAATCTCATAAAATCTATAACAAGTAATCATCATTATTTAAATTCATTTTATGAGATATTTTATAATTAAATTGGTATAATTTATGAGTTAATAATGATTGCAAGGTAAAATCAAACAAAACAAAAAAACTAAGGGTATTCCTTGATTTATAAAAAATCAGGGAATACCCTTAGAAAATAAAAAAGCCCTTATAAGTTTTAAAACTTATAAGGGCAACATTATTTTATTACAATAGTTTAAATTGCTTTGATTATCGCAGTAAAATCTTCTGATTTTAAGGCTGCACCACCAATTAAACCGCCATCTACATCTGGTTTCGAAAAAATTTCTTTGGCATTTGCGGGTTTTACGCTTCCGCCATATAAAATGGATGTGTTTTCTGACACTTCATTATTATACGTTTCTTTTAAAAGGTTTCTGATAAACGCGTGCATTTCTTGCGCTTGTTCTGGCGATGCTGTTTCGCCAGTACCTATTGCCCAAACAGGTTCGTAGGCTAAAATTACGTGCTCCCAATCTCTTGCTTCTAAATGAAAAATGCTGTTTTTTAGTTGATTTTCTACAACTTTAAAGTGATTATTAGATTTTCTGTCTTCTAACATTTCGCCAAAACAAAAAATAATTTCCATATTATTTTGAATAGCTGCAGTTACTTTTTCTTGTAAAACAGCAGCTGTTTCTCCAAAAACTGAACGTCTTTCTGAATGCCCTAAAATAACGGTAGAAATTCCGATACTTTGCAACATATCAGCAGAAATTTCGCCCGTAAAAGCACCATTTTTAGATTGATGCATATTTTGTGCAACCACTTCTACATTCGATTTTTTAACTCTCTTTACTGCTTTGGCTAAATTTACAAACGTAGGAGCTACTAAAACTCTTGTATTCTCTAAAGGTAACTTTTTAATTGATTTTTTTATGCCTTTAATCAATTGTTTAGTTTCTTTAGCATTGTTGTTCATTTTCCAATTTCCTGCTACTATTTTTTGTCTCATTTTAGGTGTTTTTAAATTTAAAAAGAGAGATTGCTTCACTTTGTTCGCAATGACAAGCTCATTAATAACTACAAAAATACGTTATTTTTTTAAGGCTTCAACTATCTTTTTGTCGGATGATTTTGTGGCATTAAATAATGTTATTCCACCAAATTCATCAACAACCAAATACCTTGGAATCCAGCTTACCCCTAAAAAATTGACAAAATCGCCATTTTTCATTCCTTTTGGCAAATTATAATGTTCGCCAATAATTTTAAATCTTTCAACGCCATTTTTCCATCGATCTGCATCTTCATCCACAGAAAGAAACAAAAAAACTACGTTAGGAAATTCTTTTTGAAGCATTTTTACTTTGGGCAAACCGCCAATACAATCGCCACACCAAGACGCCCAAACATCAATCAATACTTTTTTACCTTTATATTGATTGATTATTTTTTTAAACGTCGTTTTTTCTCCTTTTAAAGAAAACAAGGTGTCGTTTAATGCTTTTTCAGAAAATTGCGTAGGTGTTACAAAGATACAACTCGCAAAAATGAAGGAAATGAATGCTATTTGTTTTATCATTTTTAAAAATTTATTTGATAGTAAGTCGAACAAAGATAGAAAAACTATCATATTTTCTTACTTTTGTGCAACTTTACAACACAACAAATGACCACAAAAGAACTCGTAACGCAAATTAGAAAGAAAAAATCTTTTTTGTGTATAGGATTGGATGTAGATTTAACTAAAATTCCGCCTCATTTATTACAAGAAGAATATCCTATTTTTGCTTTTAACAAAGCTATTATAGACGCTACACATCATTTATGTGTTGCCTACAAACCCAATACTGCTTTTTATGAAGCCTACGGTTTGAAAGGATGGAAATCACTTGAAAAAACCATTCAATACATCAACAAAAATCATCCCGAAATTTTTACCATTGCTGATGCAAAACGTGGCGATATCGGAAACACTTCTACCATGTATGCAAAGGCTTTCTTTGAAGATTTAGCGTTCGATTCGGTAACTGTAGCTCCGTATATGGGAAAAGATTCGATAGAACCTTTTTTAGCTTTTGATGATAAGCATACCATTTTGTTAGCTTTAACTTCTAACGAAGGGGCTTTTGATTTTCAAACGCAAAAAATTAACAAAAAAGAAGTCTACAAACACGTTATTGAAACCTCTACAACGTGGAAAAACGCACACAATTTAATGTATGTTGTGGGCGCAACCAAAGCAGAATATCTTGCTGAAATTAGAACAATAATTCCTGATTCTTTTTTATTAGTTCCAGGAGTTGGTGCACAAGGCGGTAATTTACAAGACGTATGTAAATATGGTATGAACAAGCAAATTGGTTTATTAATTAACTCTTCTCGTGGTATTATTTATGCTTCAAAAGACAAAAATTTTGCTGAAGCTGCTGCCAAAAAAGCGAAAGAATTACAGCTAGAAATGGAAACTATTTTAAATGCCTAAAAAAAATCTACGCATTATTTCTTTAGTTCCTAGTCAAACCGAATTGTTGGTAGATTTAGGTTTAGAAAAATACCTTGTAGGTATTACTAAGTTTTGTATTCATCCGAAAGAATTACGCAAAACAAAAACCGTTGTAGGTGGCACAAAAAACATTCATCTTGATAAAATCAAAACTCTAAACCCTACTTTTATCCTTTGCAACAAAGAGGAAAACACCAAAGAAATTGTAGAGAATTGTCAGAAAATTGCAAAAACACATGTTTCTAATGTTTTTACTTTAGAAGACACTTTTAGTTTGATAAAAGAATACGGCATCTTATTTTCTTGTGAAGAAAAAGCGAGTGAAATCATTAAAAAAATCAAAAAAGACAAGATTGATTTCGAAGATTTTATCAAAAACAAACCTCGTTTAAAAGTAGCTTATTTTATTTGGAAAACTCCATGGATGGTTGCCGCAAACAACACGTTTATCAATCATTTATTACAAATTAATCAATTTGATAATGTATATCAAAACTTAGAACGGTATCCTGAAATTAACATCGAAAAAATTTCAGAAAAAAATCCTGATTTGATCTTTTTATCATCTGAACCGTATCCGTTTAAAGAAAAACACATCATTTTATTGAAAGAAAAACTCCCCAACACTACAATTTTAATAGTTGATGGCGAGTATTTTTCTTGGATCGGTTCTCGTTTATTGGGTGCTTTTACTTACTTTACTAGCTTACGCAAAAGAATTGCTAATCTCTCTGTCTAAGTACTTCAATTTATCTAACTTTTCTAAGATTTTTAAGGCTTTAAATGCAGCTCTATCACTTTTAACTTCATCTACAAATTTGTAATTATTAGATTGTTCTACCAAAGTATTATATCTTTGGATAAGGTGTTTTTTGTATATTTTTAACTGTTTTAATCTTGACATCTTGGGGGAATTTCTGCATAAACATACAAAATCTATACGATATATACAAATAAAGAGTTTCAAAAAGACTACAATCTATTTTACTCATCATGTAAATTGTTTTTTTTACACATTGTTTTTTACCGCTCCCAAAATTATAAACAACAATTTATTTACCGTCTTGCAACGCAAACACACTTTTTAATAATGGAGAAGTTCGTAAACCTACTTTTTCTCGAATCCCTTTCTCCTCTATCTCAATCATCGTAAACACGCCTTTTAGAGCTTGTTGCGCTACATAATCTGTTAAATCTGGATTTACTTTTTTTACAAACGGAATGCGATTGTACTTATTAATCAAGTCTGTCCAAATTTTATCTGCGCCTACTTTTCCGAAAGAATTTTTAATCACAGGATTAAATTTTTTGTACAACTCTTCATTTATTTTTTGTTGTAAATAAGTGGTTGCGGCATTTTTATCGCCTAATAAAATATTTTTAGCATCGGTAAATGTCATTTCTTTTACCGCATTTACAAAAATAGGAGTTGCTGTTTTTACAGCATCTTCGGCAGCTCTATTTAAGGCTTTTACACCTGCATCTGCAACAGAACCCAAACCTACTCGTCGTAAGGTTTTATCTACTACTTGTAATTCTTGTGGCAATAAAATTTTAACCAATTGATTTTTATAAAATCCATCGGTAGCCGTTAATTTCGACACCTGATTTTTAATTCCTTTGTCTAATGCTTCTTTTAATCCGTTACCAATTTGTGCTTGTGTTAAAGCACCTCCTCCATATTGATTGGCAACTTTTTGTAATTCTGCACATCCTACAAATTGGATCGCTATAAATAGCACTGTAATTCTTTTTATCATCATGTATTATTTAAATGTATCTGTTTTTTTATCATATCCAAACGGACAATGTTTACACCCATTTTTACAACAATATCCGCGTTTTAAATGATATTTTTCTGTAAACACTCGATATCCTTGTTCGTTAACGTAATAATCTTCTGCTGTTAATTGGTTGGATGAAAACATTTTGCAAAAGTAGTCTTTTTCTTAATTTTTAGAATAAAAAAACTGTTTAAGTATCGTTTAAAACGATCTTAAACAGTCTAATTATTTTTAAGTCTATTTTTATTTCTCTTGTCCGACAGGATATTTTTCCATAATTTTTGCGACAAACTCATTAATTCTAGCTTCTTTTTTGGCAATATTTCTGGTACTTAAATACCCTGTACCAATTCCTTGCCAAACCAATTGTTTTTTATCTTTATCAATCAAATCTATAAACAATGTGCCTTCTGTATATTTAGAGATAGAAATTGGATTTGCACCATAATAATACGGATAATAAAAACCGCCATAAGGTTGATAAAACCCTCTAGTATTAGTAACATCTACTCTTTTACGAGATTTGGTAAATAAACTAACCAAAATATCTGGATTTGTCGATTTTTTTAATCCTTTTGCTACTAATTCACGTTCAACAGACCGCATAATTCTACGTTTGTCTAAGTCAGAAATACGCGCTTTATCGATTCCTTTTTTATAGAATGCAAAAGTTTTATATTGATTAAAATCTACTTTTGAATCATAATCTGCAGTTACTTTTACAGTACTACACGACACTAAAGTTGTTACAATAACGAGCGAAAAAAGTTTTAATAGTTTCATAATAGATGGATTTACACTATTTTACAGCAATTTTTATACCAAATTTACTTTTTTGCAGTATATTTCTTTTTTCCCGTTAAGAAACCTACCCTTAAATTAAAGCTGATTAATTTATTTTCGCTCCCTACCATATTTCCTAAACGAATAATATCTTTATCATCACCACCTACATAATAATGAAACCCTAAAGAAGCATCAATTGATAATTTTCGTTGTAAAACCCATTGTTTTCCGTATTGCAATCCGAAATGAACAACAGAATGCGATGTAGTTAAAGGAGCATTACTTCCTCCCCAAAAATAATTATCATTATACACAAACTCTCCAGTACTAAATCCAATTTCTGGGGCAAAATAAGCACCGTGTAAAATATGTTTTGGTCTGTATTCTCCTTTTCCAAATAACGATTTTGTTTTTAGTCGATATGAAAAATCTAACCCAAAACCTTTTCTGCTATTTTCCATTGCAATTTCCCTTTTAATTCCTGCTCCGTAAATTTTAGCTTCTATTAAATAAGATTGCCCTGGTTTTAATGCTCTTTCGTAAGAAACCGCAAGTGTATTACTGCCAAAAGCTAAAAAATTTAACATAATATTACTCACTTTATCATCGGCAAAATAATACGGGTTTTTTTCAGGGTTTTTAACATTCAGTCCTTTTCCGTATTTAAATTTAACACCACTTACTAGTACTTTATCAATCGTAAAAACCACGCCGTTAGGATCGTTAAAATCTACATATTTAATGGTGTTTTTAGTAACTTCTTTAATAATTACTTTCATTTTCTCTCCGTCTTTCTTTGTAATAACATCTTGTGCAAAAGAGGTAGAAAAAACTACAAATAAAAAGAATAATGTGCTTAATTTAGTTTTCATAATTTGTTTTTTAGTGATGCATTTATTGAGGCAATACTACAATAACAATGCCAAATTACGAATAACAAACTATAATTTGGCTTAATTTTTGTTAAATTTATTTTTAAATGATTTTCATCAACAAACATATTGTACCTAAAGGATTTGACGGAATTACCATCTTTCCGTTTATTATTT
>CAMZMA010000285.1 GCA_947311815.1 uncultured Flavobacteriaceae bacterium | reverse complement strand
TGCTTCTTTGTATGTAATGACACCCGAATTTGGTGCAGCAACACAAATAGAAAAAATTGATATGCTCGATTTTGCTGATTTAGTGGCCATCAATAAATTTGACAAAAGAGGTGCTTTAGATGCTGTGCGCGATGTAAAAAAACAATACATGCGCAACCACAATTTGTGGGATGTACATCAAGATGATTTACCTGTTTACGGAACCATCGCATCACAATTTAACGATCCTGGAATGAACACACTTTACAAAAAAGTGATGGAAAAAATTGTTGAAAAAACAGGAGCAGATTTACAATCGCCTTTTGAAATTTCTACTCAAATGTCTGAAAAAATTTTTGTGATTCCTCCAAGTAGAGTGCGTTATTTATCGGAAATATCTGAAAGTAATCGAAATTATGACAACAAGGTAAATACTCAGGTTAATGTTGCTCAAAAACTATACGGAATTTATCAAACCATTCTTTCGGTCATCGCGAGTGAAACGAAGCAGCCTCTTACTTCGACTACGCTCAGTAACCCTACTTCGAATCGTTTCAACTACGCTCAACCACCTACGCTCAGTAACCAATTATTTTTATCGAAAAACGGTTTAGAACAAGATGAAATTCTTCGACAAGCTCAAAATGATACAAATGTCATTCCGACAGAACGAGGAACGAGCGACGAGGAATCTAATACCGCTTTCTTAAAACTATTATTTGCGCATTTTGATAAAGTAAAACTAAATCTCAATCCGTATAATTGGGAGGTAATATTACATTGGCAAGAAAAGGTTCAGAAATATAAAAACCCTGTTTATACCTTTAAAGTACGTGATAAAGAAATAAACATAGACACACATAGTGAGTCCCTTTCGCATACTCAAATCCCGAAAGTTTGTTTACCAAAATACCAAGCTTGGGGCGATGTTTTACGATGGAACTTACAAGAAAATGTACCAGGAGAATTTCCGTACGCATCAGGATTGTATCCGTTTAAACGAACAGGAGAAGACCCAACCAGAATGTTTGCTGGCGAAGGTGGTCCCGAACGTACCAACAGACGTTTTCATTACGTAAGCTTAGGAATGGACGCTAAGCGTCTTTCGACTGCTTTTGATAGCGTAACGCTTTATGGAAACGACCCAGAACTCAGACCCGATATTTATGGAAAAATCGGAAATGCAGGGGTTTCTATCTGCTGTTTAGATGATGCAAAAAAATTATTTTCGGGTTTCGATTTAACACATGCTTTAACATCGGTAAGTTTAACTATTAATGGTCCAGCTCCCATGTTATTAGGCTTTTTTATGAATGCTGCCATCGATCAAAATTGTGAAAAATACATTAAAGAACATCAATTAGAAAAAGAAGTTGAAGCAAAATTTCAAGAAATTTATGATGACAAAGGCTTAGAAAGACCTAAATATCAAGGAAAATTACCCAAAGGAAATGATGGTTTAGGATTACTACTTTTAGGATTAACGGGTGATATGGTTTTGCCTCAAAACATCTATCAAGAAATAAAAACTAAAACCTTACAACAAGTAAGAGGAACTGTACAAGCCGATATTTTAAAAGAAGACCAGGCACAAAACACTTGTATTTTTTCTACGGAATTTGCCCTTCGTTTAATGGGTGATGTACAAGAGTATTTTATCGAAAAACAGGTGCGTAATTTTTATTCGGTATCTATTTCTGGGTATCATATTGCAGAAGCAGGTGCAAATCCGATTACACAACTGGCATTAACCTTGGCAAACGGATTTACCTATGTAGAGTACTATTTGTCTCGCGGAATGGACATTAACAAATTTGGACCTAATTTATCATTTTTCTTTTCTAACGGAATCGACCCAGAATATGCCGTAATTGGTAGAGTTGCTCGTAAAATTTGGGCAAAAGCGATGAAGTTTAAATACGGTGCAAATGCACGTGCACAAATGTTAAAATATCATATTCAAACTTCTGGACGCTCGTTACACGCACAAGAAATTGACTTTAACGATATTAGAACCACACTACAAGCATTGTATGCTATTTACGATAATTGTAATTCATTACACACCAATGCCTATGACGAAGCCATTACCACACCTACGGAAGAAAGTGTGCGAAGAGCGATGGCTATTCAGCTGATTATCAACAAAGAATTAGGTTTGACAAAAAATGAAAACCCGATTCAAGGTGCTTTTATTATTGAAGAATTAACCGACTTGGTAGAAGAAGCGGTTTTAACCGAGTTTGATAGAATTACCGAACGTGGCGGTGTTTTAGGCGCAATGGAAACCATGTATCAACGCAGTAAAATACAAGAAGAAAGTTTGTATTACGAAACCTTAAAACACACAGGAGAATTTCCTATTATTGGCGTAAATACATTTTTAAGTTCTAAAGGATCTCCTACAATTATTCCTGCGGAAGTAATTAGAGCCACCGAAGAGGAGAAACAATATCAAATTAAAACCAAAGAAAACTTACACAAAGCACACAAAGATTCTTTGCAAAAACAGTTACAAGAAATTCAAGAAGCTGCCATACAAAACGAAAATTTATTCGAAAAATTGATGGAAGCCACCAAAGTATGTTCTTTAGGACAAATTACCGAAGCGTTGTTTGAAGTGGGTGGGCAATATCGTAGAAATATGTAACTTCGACTACGCTCAGTTACCAAACCTCGACCCTGTCTGCCGACAGGCAAGATTCGCTCAGTTACCAATGTGATTAGGTTCAGTTAGCAAACTTCGACTACGCTCAGTTGCCAATTACATCAAAGCAAGAAAAAAAAATCTCCTCCCCTATTTTACTAGTGGCTAATTCGCTTTTCGCTAATTTCCTAAACTACCTCCTACGCTTTTTCTTAGCTCTAAAATTTTTCTTTTTTCGCTGATTAAAAGGAACGGTTACTGCATCATCAAACGTGTTTTTGGTTTTAGAACCTTTGTTCTTTTTCCAAGAATTAGTTTCTGGCAACAACTTTCTTAACAAATCGTTTCTACCTATTTTAGACAAGGTGTTTTGTATCCATTGTTTGTTTTCTTTTTTATACCAAAAGAAAAATTTATGCTGGTCTTCTCGTTCTTTTTTGGTCTTTGGCGTTTTGGTAGGTTTTAAAGTATAGGGATGATATCCGCTGTAATAAATGACCGTTGCTACCGTCATCGGAGTTGGTGTAAAACCCTGTACTTGCTCTAATTGAAAACCCATATCTTTGGTTTCTGCTGCCAAATTTGCCATATCTTCGGCTTCACAAGCTGGGTGACTCGAAATAAAATACGGAATTAACTGTAACTTCAATCGTTTTTTAATATTGATGCGATCAAAACGTTCTTTAAACAAGTGAAAATATTTGAATGAGGGTTTTCTCATCAATTTTAACACAGGATCAGAAGTGTGCTCTGGCGCAACTTTTAATCGACCAGAAACATGTTTGGTCATCACCTCTTCGGTATAAGCATCTAGCTCTTTGGGATCTGCATTTTTGTTAAATTCTGGCACTAACAAATCGTGCCGAATTCCGCTACCAATAAACGATTTTTTTATCTTCGGATGTTTATCAACTGCTTGGTATAATTCGGTTAACGGTTTGTGCGATGTATCTAAATTACTACAAATTACGGGCGAAATACAACTAGGAGCAACACATTTGTCACAAATAGATTGTATTTTTCCTTTCATCTGATACATATTTGCCGAAGGACCACCAATATCAGATAAATATCCTTTAAAATCATGCATATTTGCTACTTTATCAACTTCTGCTAATACAGATTTTTGACTTCTACTGGCAATAAATTTTCCTTGATGTGCTGAAATGGTACAAAAACTACATCCACCAAAACATCCACGGTGAATATTAATTGAAAATTTTATCATTTCGAACGCAGGTATTGGTCCACGTTTGTTGTATTTTGGATGCGGTAATCTAGTAAAAGGCAAATCGAAAGAAGCATCAATTTCTTTCTCGGTCATGGTTGCGTGTGGCGGATTAATGACCAAGGTTTTATTGCCCACATATTGTAAAATCCGTTTGGCAAAAACTTTGTTAGATTCTTGCTCTATCACTTTAAAATTTGCCGCAAATTTCATTTTATCTTTCAAACAAACATCGTGCGAATTAATGCGAATATCTTCCCAATTTTTCACTTCAGGAATTGTATCATTTTTATCGATTAAAACAGCGGTTTGTTTCAAGTTTTTTAAGCTCGCAAACGGCACGCCTTTTTGCATCAATTCTACAATCTCTCGTAAAGGTTGTTCTCCCATTCCGTACACCAACATATCTGCCTTTGAGGTTTCTAAAATGGTGGGCATCAACTTATCTGACCAATAATCGTAATGCGTTACTCTACGTAAAGACGCTTCGATACCGCCAATGAGCACAGGAACATCAGGGAATTTTTCTTTTAAAATTTTAGAATACACAATAGATGCGTAATCGGGTCGAAATCCTTTATCTCCGTTGGGTGTGTAAGCATCTTTATCTCTACGACGTTTACTAGCGGTGTAGTTGCTTACCATAGAATCCATACAGCCGCCAGTAACTGCAAAAAACAGTTTTGGCGTTCCCATTTTTACAAAATCTTGTAAATTATCGTGCACACTAGGTTGTGGTACAATGGCTACACGTAAACCATAACTTTCTAAAATACGACCAATTACCGCAGGCCCAAAAGAAGGATGATCTACATAGGCGTCTCCGCTAAATAAAATAACGTCGAGTTCTGACCAACCTTTAATTTTTACCTCTTTATTTGTGGTGGGTAACCAATCTGAAAGTTTGAGTTCTTTTTGCACCTTGCAAAAATACAGTTATTTAGGTGATTAAATGATTTTATTGATAGAATGTGGTGATTCTAAAAAATTCTTAGTCATAAACGTTCCGTCCTTAATTTAAAAAGCAACATTATATCTGTTGGAAGCTGCTATTAGGGTTGTTGTTTTTTTTTGACAGATGATGTGCATCCGAAGATAAAAAAAATGATTTCATGTAAATCGATTTTCTAAGTTGCTTAAATTCAAGTAATAAATGCGACTTTTTTATAACAATACTTTTTGTAGCTTTACTTTTTTTTAACACCTATCTAAACCCATGAAAAAATCTATCTTTATTTCAATACTATCGCTCTTATTTTTTGTGAATTGCACGTCATCAACAGAAAAAAAAGAAATCCCTAAAAAAAAGAAAGATACGTATGTACAAGATCATTACACTAAAAAAGAGGTAACCATTACCATGCGAGACGGTAAAAAACTCTTTACCAGCATTTATTCGCCAAAAGATACCAGTAAAAAATATCCTATTATTATGCAACGCACTCCGTATAGTTGCAGACCTTATGGCGAAAATAAATTTAAAACAAAAATTACACCGAACAAAATTATGATGAAAGAAGGCTACATTGTAGTGTATCAAGATGTTCGTGGGCGTTGGATGAGCGAAGGTATTTATGATAATATGCGTGCCTACAATCCGAATAAAAAAATCAACGAATCTGATGAAGTTTCAGACACGTATGACACGATTGATTGGTTGGTGAAAAATGTAAAAAATAACAACGGTAAAGTTGGTACTTGGGGCATTTCATATCCTGGTCACTATGCAACAGTTTCTGTAGTAGATGCACATCCTGCTTTAAAGGCAGCTTCTCCGCAAGCGTGTATTGCCGATTTCTTTTTTGACGATTTTAGGCACAACGGCGCATTTTTATTGAGTTATTTTAGAGCCATTTCTCTTTTCGGAACTTACAAAGATACGCCTACCGATACTGCGTGGTATTCTTTTCCGAAAATGAATACACAAGATCAATATCAATTTTTCTTAGATGCAGGCCCTTTAAAAAACTTGAATAAATATTTTAGAAACGAATCGGTTGATTATAAATCGACCGTACATAACGATCATGTAAATGATTATTTTTGGAAAGAAATTTCTGAACATCCGAATTATGATGAAAACTGGCAAAGTAAAAATATTGTACAACATTTAAATCATGTAAAACCAACAGTTGCTACGATGTTTGTGGGTGGTTTTTTTGATGCCGAAGATTTGTATGGTCCTTTAGCATCGTACAAAATGGTAGAAAAACACCAACCCAACAATTACAATACCTTGGTTTTTGGTCCTTGGGATCACGGTGGATGGGCAAGAAATAAAGTAAAAAATACCGTAGGGAATTATTATTTTGGCGATTCTATTTCGTTGTTTTATCAAAAAGAGATTGAAACCAAATTCTTTCATCATTTCTTAAAAGAAAATGGCGATAAAAATAGCGGTTTACCAGAAGCTTATGTTTTTGATACAGGAAAGAAAGAATGGAAACAATACGATGTGTGGCCGCCAAAAAACAGTGAAACAAAAACGTTCTTTTTAGGCGATAATCAGCAATTATCAACCTCAAAAAAAACAGTGAAATCGGTTAAATTTATGAGTGATATTAAACATCCTGTACCGTATTCAGAAGATATTAAAACCGTATTTACACCTCGTAAATATATGACCGATGATCAGCGTTTTGCTGCCAGAAGACCCGATGTTTTGGTTTTTGAAACCGATGTTTTAACCGATGATATTACATTTATTGGCGATATTACTGCCAAATTAAAAGTTGCCACCACAGGTACAGCTGCAGATTGGATTGTAAAAGTAATTGACGTGCATCCATCTGACACCAAAGAGAATAACAAGAGCATGCAACAACATTTAAAAATGAGTAATTACCATTTAATGGTGCGTAGCGAGGTAATGCGTGGTCGATTTAGAAATAGTTTTAGCAAACCTGAACCTTTTGTGCCTAACAAAAAAACAAACGTAAACATTACCTTACAAGATGTTTTTCATACGTTTAAAAAAGGACATAAAATACAGATTCAGGTACAAAGCACATGGTTTCCGCTCATTGATTTGAATCCGCAAACCTATGTTGACAATATTTTTAAAGCAGATGAAAAAGATTTCAAAACCCAAATGCATACTGTTTTTACAGATTCTAGCATTGAGTTTAAAGTACTAAAAGAGTAATTTATGACAATAAAACGTAACAAAAACATTTTATTGCTACTTATTTAGTATCAACACTATTTTATGAACTATATTTTAGGATTATTCGGTCTTTTAATTATCATTTTTCTGATACACAATTATCAGAAGAAAAAGAAAGCTAAAAAACTTAAAAAATGGCTTGTTGCTAATTGGGGTAAAGAAAAAACAACTCGCTATTTTAATTTTTATGTGATTGGTAAATACTTTACAAACAATCAACATAAAAAAGAGGCATACCACATTATTTCTGATAAAAACAGCATCGATTTAGATATTGATGCTGTTTTTAAATTTATTGACCGAACTACCTCAAAAATCGGGCAACAATATTTGTATTATAAGTTAAGAACAATAGAACATCTTGATAAGCTCTTAGATTTTAGCCAATTAACACAACTCTTTGAAAAAGACAAATCACTAAGTCTTTATTGTCAGTTTGAACTGGCAAAACTTAGCCATAATGATGTGTATTATTTTGAAGAACTCATTAACGGAAAACAAGTAGAGAAACCGAAAGAATTATACGTTGTAAAAGGGCTTACCATTGCAATTATTTCGCTTATTATTGGTGCTTTTTTTTATTTTCCTATCGTTATTTTTTTAATACCGTTGTTTGCCGCAAATATGTTTTTCCATTACAAGAACAAAGGCAATATAAACTATTATTTAGATGCCGTTAAACAATTATCTAAAAGTTTAAAAGTGGGAAAAAAATTAGCATCTCATACTAAAATTAAAAATTATTTTGGTGATGTTTCTTTTCTGAAAAAAATACAATCTATTCAGCTAAAAATAGATTTTATCGGTTTTGAAAAAATGGTAAACGATGAATTTTTATTTATTTTTTGGTTTCTTATCGAGATTTTTAAAATCATTTTCAACATAGAATACTTGGTTTTTTATAGCTTTATAGATAGTATTGTGAAAGAAAAAAATAGCATTGAAAAACTGTATGTATTTATCGGTAAAATTGACGTTGCTATTTCTACTGCATCTTTAAAATCATCAGAAAAAAAAGTATGTACACCGCAATTTACCGAAGAAAAAACAATGATTGCTTCTGAGGTTTATCATCCTTTTATAAAAAATTGTGTACCAAATAATTTAGAGTTAATCAACAATAGTATGTTGCTTACAGGCTCAAACATGTCGGGTAAAACTACGTTTATCAGAACAATTGCTATCAATAGTATTTTAGCACAAACACTACATTTTTGTTATGCCAAAAACTATACAGCTCCTTACTTTAAAATCTATTCATCTATTAGAATCACAGATAATTTATTAGAAAGCACCAGTTATTATTTAGAAGAAGTACTCACCGTAAAAAAACTAATTGAAGCTAGTGAAAATTCAGCTCCTTGTTTGTTTGTATTAGACGAAATTTTTAAAGGCACTAACACTATTGAAAGAGTTTCTGGAGGAAAAGCAATTTTAAAATACCTAAATAAAAAAAATCATATAGTGCTAGTTTCTACACATGATATAGAACTTACCGAGTTATTAGCAAAAAAACAGTACAATCTTTTTCATTTTAGCGAGCAAATTGAAAATGAAGCACTCATTTTTGATCATAAATTAAAAAAAGGAAAACTTACCACCCGAAATGCTATTAAAATTTTGGGCTTGTATGGATATCCGAATGAGGTTATAGCAAATGCGCTAAAAACACAAAAAAAAATCTAGTATCAATTTTATTTATGTTAACATTATCTTAATAAATAACTCTTTACAACAAAGATAGTTTTTAAGTGGTATTTTTGTAACCATATGAAAATAGTTTTCACTACATATTTATCCTTTATTATCCTATTTCAAGGGGTGTTTACTAGTACAACTATTCTTTTTAAGACGGGTAAACTTTTAGAAGATTATCAAATTCATAAAGTAAAATACAACGATACCATTGTAACTTTTTTATCGAAACATTTTGGAGAGTTAAAAGAATCGCATCAGCAACAACACGAAGAGGAACACAAACAACACAAGCATCCTCAAAGCGATTTTAACGCCGATTTTCAAACAGATTATTTTCCGTTGGCTTTTTCTTTAGCCATCAATAATTGTATCGTAAAAGAGAATAAAAACAATCGTTTTTTTTATCAAGACCTTTTCTCAAACTTCGAAAAACAAAAGATTTTTCAACC
>CAMZMA010000284.1 GCA_947311815.1 uncultured Flavobacteriaceae bacterium | reverse complement strand
ATCGGTAGTGTTATCGGTTTGTGCGCCTGTTAACGAGGTGTGATAAGAAACGGAATAAATAGTAGGGTCTAAAGCTCCGAGAATTTCGGTATCTTTGGTGTCTAATCTAAAATGATTGATAAATCCGTCGGTGTCTGTACCTACGGTGGTATCATCACAAATGTTGTAAGTTGTAGGGGTTTGGGCTATGGGTAAACCTGTAACGGCTAACGTAAATGAGGTTGTTTCAAAACAAGCGGTAGGTGCATTTTTATTATGTACACGAGCATAAATAGTTTGATTGCTAAAAGCAGTAGGATTTGTATATGGGTTTGCGAGTGCATTTGCATTGTCATTTGTATTGGCACCTACTTGAGATAAGAAATATCTTACTTCAAAAATTGTAGGATCTAAACCGTTTAAGATTTCTGCATTTTTATCTGCTTGTAAATCAAAACTATTAAAACCGTCATTATCAGTATCGCAAAAAAAGTAATCTGTAGGCTGTGTGGCCGTAGCTGCTTCAAATACATTGATTATAAAAGTACCTTCTAGAGTAGTTACATTACCACAGGTATCTGTATAGGTTACTTTTAATTTGTAGGTTCCAGCGTCTGTTAATACTAATGTATTTAATGTTAAATTTACGGTGTTAGCAATTACTACGGGTGCACCACCAGTACCATTATCAAAAGTCCATTCATATATAGGTGGATTTGGAGCAACAACAGTATCTGGAATAATAATATGATTTTGCCCAACACAATATTGTAAGGTTTGGTTATTAATTGTATTTCCTGTTGCACTATCTGTTAAATTAATAGGGAGTAATAAAGAAGAAATAAATGGAGGTAAACCTTGAGTAGAGAGTCTTCCGTTTAAGTTAATAGCATTGTCTGTGTATATAATATTTACAGCGCTTTCAAGAGGGTTTTCAATGACGTCTAGAGAAGTTGCAAATCCATTTGGGTCGCTATATGCCAAAGGTACTGTTGCGTAAATTCTTCCGTCAGGGCCTAATTGTAAAGCGCCTCTAAAACCTGTTTTTTCTTTTATTTTAAATTTTGAGGCAGGAATATCTGTAGCTGTTAAATCAAATTGAAAAAGCTTGTAAGTGGTTGGAGGATCGTTTAATGTTTGTCTAAAACCAGATGTAGTAGAAACATATAGTTTTTGAGAATCTATAGAGAATTCTACTCCGTAAGCTTGACCATCTCCACCATTTATCAATGAAATTCCGTCATTTGAAACATCACCTGTACTTGCATTAAAACTATACATGATAAAACCTGGAGACAAAGCTTGTTGAGCAACTGCAAGTTTTGTACCGTCAGGAGATAGTTTTAAATAGCCTCTAGAGTTAGATACAGAATTATTTACAATAGATACTATAGGAGTTGTATTTACGCCATTGATATCAATTTTATAAGAAAAAAAACTATTACCAGATTCAGAAACTACCCAAAAAGTATTACAATCTGTACCTCTTACAGCAGCAACTTTTTCTGTCCAAGAGCTCTTTCTTCCTGTAGGAGTTGCTAAATCAACAAAAAAAGCACCATCATTATTTTCATCTATTAATTCTCCTAGACCTCCGTTTAAAGACATGTCAATAGTATATAAGTCAAAAGCGGGATTTTGGTTATCGCCCACGGTAAAAAGATAAAAAATAGTAGCAGATCCTGGTTTAGGGATAATCATACCAGATTGTGTGCTTGATGGATTCCCTTTTAAGTTATTGGCAGGATTCCCATTACTGTAATTCATGATTGCATGATTTTTATTCCATACAGTAATTCCATCAGAATAAAAAAGAATATTTCCGTTAGCATCTGAAAAAGTAGAGCATCCTTCTAGTGTATTTAAAGCACCATTAGTCAACGCAGTTGGCGGGTTGGTGTTAAAATCGATACCTGCATTTTGTCCAAAATACCAAATATTGGCTTCTTTTTGAGCAAAAAGATGTAGGGTTATAAAAAAGAAAATATAGGGTAGTACTTTTTTCATGCTGACGTTATTTTGATTCTAAACGTCAAATATATTTAAAAAGTATTACAAATCTCTCTTTTTTAACAATCTAAATGAAAGGTATATGAAGATACAAGTCCACACCGAAACAATAATAATGTCTGTAAATTCTACCGCATAATTTTTGGTAAATTTTTCGCCAATTTGATTCGCAACAGAGCGTACTGCACCCAATCTAGAAAAAGGTTCTTTAATTAAGTTGCCCATCGCTTCTAAAGGTAAATATCGCATAACTTCTGAAACACTTTCTGAAGTGTTAGTGGCGTCTTTGAAATTATAATATAAATATCCTTTAAAAAATCCTTCTACAATAGACCAAACAACCATAGCGCCAACGGCAAAAGCAGAACGTTTTACTAAAATACCAAGAAATAACCCAAATGAAAAGAAACCTACAAGTTTAATAAAGAAGGCTAAAAGGTATTCTAAATCTGTAGTGATAATACCAATTTCATTATAATCAGAATAAGCTAATCCTAAAATTAAAGAAACTACAAATACAAAAAGAGTAGAAATAGCAGCAAAAACTAATACGGTATAAAATTTTGATAAGATGAATTCTTTTTTACTTAAGCCATCAATTAAATTTTGTTTTAAGGTTTTGTAGCTATATTCGTTTGCCATCATAGATACAATTACTAGCAGTAAAAAGAATTTAAAGATAGATGCCATATAGGTGTTAAAATGCCAGATGTACGGAAAATTAAAAATCCCCATTTCTGCCAAATGAAATTTTATAGGACCAATATCAAACTTAATAGCAGCAATTAATGCGATGGATGTAAGCAATCCGAAGTAAATGATTGAGAGCACTTTACTTGCTCTGTTGTATTTTAATTTGTGAAATTCTATGGTGAGTAATCGTAGCATTTGTGTTTTGTTTAGGTGTTTAATCGTTTAGTTGTTTATCGGTAACTGAGCGTAGTCGAAGTTACCAGTTTATTTAGTTGTTCTGTCATTGCGAATAAAATGAAGCAATCTTATTTTTTATAAGAAGATTGTCAGGTTTATTCTTTCATTAATTTAGGTTTACTTCGACTTCGCTCAGTAACCAAATAATCAATGAACTTTCGTAAAGCTATTATTTATTTGTTAAATCTAAAAACTGTTGTTCTAAACTTGGTTTCCGTTTCACCAAATGCGAGAGTGTGATTCCGTTTTTAGAAAAATACTCATTTATTGCTGTTGCCGATAATTCTTCGTCTAGTTTAGCGATAATAGTTTCGTGTTCTTTGGTTATTTTTCCAATAGCAGGATGTTTTTCTAACAAAGCGATGAAAGCATCTTCATTATTTTCTACTTTTAGTTCAAACAATCCGTTAGATGCGGTCATTTCATCAACCAAACCGCTATATAATTTTATACCATTTCTAATAACCACTACATGTGTACATACTTTTTCTACTTCGTCTAATAAATGCGATGCAAATAAAATAGTTGTTCCTTTTTTGGCAATGGAGTTGATAATTTCTCTAATTTCATGAATTCCTTGAGGGTCTAAACCGTTGGTAGGTTCGTCTAAAATTAAAATTTCAGGATCATTTAAAAGGGCAGAAGCAATGGCTAAACGTTGTTTCATTCCCAACGAAAAAGTTTTGAATTTACTATTTCTTCTTTCAAAAAGATTTACTGTTTGTAATTTTTCGTCAATTTTATCGGTTGCGATTCCTTTTATTTTACAAATTAAGGCTAAATTTTGTGATGCCGTCATGTACGGATAAAAGTTAGGGCGCTCAATAATTGCTCCTACTTTTTTTAAGGCTTGATGTGTAGACAATGTACCGTCAAACCAACTGAATTCGCCAGAAGTTTTGTTTACAACGTTTAAAATAATGCCTAATGTGGTCGATTTTCCGCTTCCGTTGGGCCCTAGAATTCCGTACACATTTCCTTTTTCAATATCAAAAGAAAGGTTGTTGACAGCGTGAATTTTGCCAAATTTTTTGTTTAAATTTTTAAGAGATAAGATTGTTTCCAATAGAAATTTGATTTAGTCGATTATGAGTATTCGACGAACAATGTACAAATTTGTTACGGAATTTTAAGGTTATTTTTTTTAATGCTTGTCACTTCGAGTGAAATTTTGAAAAATTTTAGTATCAAGAAGTTTATTTAACTGATTTATATAAAGTGTTTTATAAAAGAAAACATCTCGATACAATTTTTATTCGTTCCTCATAAATACCAATCGATGAGACAACTAGTGAATAGTGAATAGTGAATAGTGAATAGTGAAAAGTGAAAAATTCTGCTGAATCAATTACTTTTGTTCTTTATCAATCATCTTTTTTTGAGTAGCACGTTCTTTTTTCCAGAAAAAACGCTTTCCGAATTTACGTAGATGTTTACGCCATTCGCTATCAGAAGTTAAAATCCCTTTCTTTTTGGTACTCATTTTTTTTGTTTTTTACTCCTAACAACCAACAACCAACAACCAACAACTAACAACTAACACCTAGTATCAATACTCATTAAAATCAAAATCATCATAGTTGTCATCATCATCTTCAAATTCATTATCGATTTCAAGATTTTCTGCTTTAAATT
>CAMZMA010000283.1 GCA_947311815.1 uncultured Flavobacteriaceae bacterium | reverse complement strand
AGAAAATGTAGATGCCATTGGTTTAAGCGGATTAATTACGCCTTCATTAGATGAAATGGTGTATTTAGCCAAAGAAATGGAACGTCAAAACTTTGAAGTTCCGTTACTGATTGGTGGTGCAACTACTAGTAAAGCACATACGGCTGTTAAAATCAATCCTGAATATAAAAATGCCGTTGTACATGTAAATGATGCATCTAGAGCCGTAACTGTTGTTGGAGATTTACTAAATCCTGATACAAAAAACGAATATGTTGCCAAACTTAAAAAGGATTATGAAGAGTTTAGAGATAAATTTTTAAAACGTGGAAAAACAAAAAATTACATAACTATTGATGAAGCGCGTAAACGAAAATTTAAAATAAATTGGAATACAACTACAATTGTAAAACCAAAAGAAATGGGTGTACAAACCCTAGAGCAATTAAGTTTAAAGGAATTGGTGCCGTTTATAGATTGGAGTCCGTTTTTTAGAAGTTGGGATTTACATGGTAGATACCCTGATATTTTAACCGATAAAGTAGTTGGCGAACAAGCCACAATTTTGTTTGAGGATGCTCAAAAAATGGTAAAAGAAATTATTGACAAACAACTCTTAAAACCCAAAGGAATTTTTGGCTTGTTTGAAGCAAATACCATTAATGATGATGATATTGAAATCCATAGAAAACCTAAAAGTCACCTCGACTCCGCTCGACCAGACAATACTTTTGTATTTAGAACCTTGCGTCAACAATTAAAAAAACGAGAAGGAAAACCAAGTTTTGCTTTGTCAGACTTTATTGCACCTAAAGAAAATGGCAAGCAAGATTATATGGGCGCATTTTGTACGGCTATTTTTGGTGCAGATGAGTTGGCAAAAACGTATAAAGACAAAGATGACGACTATAACGCAATTATGGCACAAGCCATTGCAGACCGTTTTGCTGAAGCATTTGCAGAATATTTACACAAACAAGTGCGGGTAAAACATTGGGGTTATGGTAATGATGAAACACTTACTAATGAAGAGTTGATAAAAGAAAATTACAAAGGTATTCGTCCTGCACCAGGGTATCCTGCTTGTCCAGATCATTTAGAAAAAGAAACTATTTGGGAATTGCTAAACGTAGAGGAGAAAATTGGTGTAAAACTAACTGAAAGTATGGCAATGTGGCCTGGAGCAGCAGTTTCTGGTTATTATTTTGCCAATGAAGAAACAAAATACTTCGGTTTAGGAAAAATAAAAGACGATCAAGTAAGAGATTATGCACAAAGAAAAGGAATAGAATTAGCAAAAGCACGCAAGTGGCTGCATCCTAATATTTCGGAATAATAAGAAAGACCTCACAGGTTTTTACTTATCCGCCGTAGGAGGAAAACCTGTGAGGTCTGATAGTTTAGAATTTAGAAATTCACTTGGCAAGTACACCTGCGTTAACGATTGCAGTGAAAAGCCCACAGTGAGGTGTGAACGAAGACTTGCAACGTAAAGCGTGATCCATAGGGAAATCTACCTGTGGTAGGCAGGCGCCCAAAAATAAAAGTTAAATTAAAAGAGATTTCCACTTTTGTGGTAAATATTATGAAAGTAACAGAACATATCAAAAAAGCAGACGGGAAAACCATGTTTTCGTTTGAAATTGTACCGCCACAGAAAGGGCAAAATATTCAAAATTTATATGATAATATAGATCCGTTAATGGAGTTTAATCCGCCATTTATAGATGTAACTACTTCGAGGGAAGAGCATGTTTATATACCCAAAGAAAACGGATTGTTAGAAAAAAGAATCACCAGAATGCGTCCAGGAACTGTAGGTATTTGTGCGTCTTTAAAATATAAATACGATGTAGATGCAATACCGCACGTGTTGTGTGGTGGATTTTCTAAAGAAGAAACAGAATATGTTTTGGTAGATTGTCATTATTTAGGCTTAGACAATGTAATGGCGTTGCGTGGTGATGCAAGAAAAGACGAACAGTATTTTAAACCTGTTGAAGGAGGAAATCATTTTGCAATCGATTTGGTAAAACAAATTGCCGATTTAAATAAAGGGAAATATTTACATGATTTAATTGACACACCTTATAAGTCAGATTTTTGCATTGGTGTTGCAGGGTATCCTGAAAAACATATGGAAGCACCTTCTTTACAATCGGATTTAAAACGATTGAAAGAAAAAGTAGATGCAGGTGCAGATTATGTAGTGACTCAAATGTTTTTTGACAATCAAAAGTATTTCAATTTTGTAAAAGCTGCAAGAACAATGGGAATTACAGTGCCTATTATTCCAGGTATAAAACCACTTGCTGTACAGCGTCATATGCAAATTTTACCACAAGTTTTTAAAATTGATTTACCAGAGCCTTTAATTGCTGAAGTAGAAAAATGCAAGACTAATAAAGAAATTAGACAAGTAGGAATTGAATGGGCAATACAACAAAGTAAAGAATTAAAAAAAGCAGGTGTACCTGTGTTGCATTATTATTCTATGGGAAAATCAACCAACATAAAAGCCATTGCAAAGGAGGTTTTTTAATGAGATAATCGTTTTAAATATGTCAGTTTGAATGGTTTTTTGACAAAAAAGAGTTTTTATTGTAAGAAAATAAAGAGAATTGATACTAATATAAAGAAAAGTAATTTTTATAAAATGGTTATGGTAAATTATTTGATTACTTTTGTAATAGAAACAAGAATTAATAATAAAAAAATAAAGATATGGCATTAGAAATTACAGATGCAACATTTGAAGAAACAGTATTAAAATCAGACAAACCTGTATTGGTAGATTTTTGGGCGGCTTGGTGTGGTCCTTGTAGAATGGTAGGGCCTATTGTAGAGGAAATAGCGAAAGAATACGAAGGTAAAGCTATTGTAGGTAAAGTAGATGTCGATTCAAATCAAGAATTTGCAGCAAAATACGGAGTACGTAACATACCAACTGTTTTAGTATTTAAAAACGGTGAAGTTGTAGATAAACAAGTAGGTGTAGCGCCTAAAAATGTATATACAAGCAAGATTGATGCAGCAATGTAACAACTCTTTTAATTTATAATTGACAAAAGGTTTGGCATTTGCTAAACCTTTTTTTATTTTCGATGTCTTAATGAATCTTTCACAAATACATAGCTCAGAAATTAAAAATCTAGATATACTTGCCAAACAAGTAGTAGAAGGATTTATAACAGGAATGCATAAAAGTCCGTTTCACGGATTTTCGGTAGAGTTTTCTGAACATAAATTGTATAATAACGGAGAAAGTACACGTCATATAGATTGGAAATTGTTTGCCAAAACAGAAAAATTATACACCAAAAAATACGAAGAAGAAACCAACTTACGTTGCCATATTATTATTGATAATTCGGCATCAATGCATTATCCTATTGTAAAAAAACAAGAAATTAACCATTTAAATAAAGTAGGTTTTTCTGCTGTGGCAGCTGCATCATTACTAGAAATTTTAAAGCGTCAAAGAGATGCTGTAGGATTGAGTATTTATTCAGATAATTATGAGTATTACGCACCAGAAAAAGGGAGCGAAAGACATAGAGCGATGTTGCTACATCAGTTAGAAAAATTACTTGATGCCTCATCTACAAAAGGAACGAATACATATCAGTATTTACATGAAATTGCAGAAAATATACACAGGCGTTCTTTAATTTTTTTGTTTACGGATATGTTTCAAACCACAAAAAACAAAGATCAATTGTTTGAAGCATTACGTCATTTAAAATACAACAAACATGAAGTTGTATTGTTTCATACTTTTGATGGTAAAACAGAATTTAATTTAGATTTTGATAACTCGCCAAAGAAATTTGTTGATGTAGAAACAGGAGAAGAAATTAATATATATACTCAAAACATTCAAGAGAAATACACCTTGTTGGTGCAAAGTTATTTTAAAGAATTGAAAACAAAATGTTTACAATATAAAATAGATTATGTTCCTGTAGATATTAATAGAGGTTTTAATGAGGTATTAACAACCTATTTAGTAAGTAGAAGAAAGTTTCTTTAAATTTTCTAAAAAAGTATTTGCAAATAACAAAAAGCATCTTATATTTGCACCCGCTATTAGCAACGGTCTGGTAGTTCAGCTGGTTAGAATACCTGCCTGTCACGCAGGGGGTCGCGGGTTCGAGTCCCGTCCAGACCGCTTAAAAACCTGATAATCAATCGATTGTCAGGTTTTTATATTTTTAAATGATTTTTTTAACAATATTTTCAACAAAAAAGTTGTTTTTTTCAATTTAATACTTAGATTTGTTGCGTACAACAGATACAAAATTATGAATTTACAAAATAACTGGAACGGGTTTTATTTCTATTTTTACTTTTTTAGTAAGAACTGAGACTTGTATCCTATTGTTTAACAAATAATATTATTAAAGTCTCGATTTTCGAGGCTTTTTTTTTTTGAACTAAAATGAAAAAAATAGCCATTCAAGGAATAAAAGGATCGAACCACCATATTGTGGCACGTAATTATTACGGAGAGAATATTCAGTTAGATGAATGTTTGTCTTTTGATGTGTTGGTAGATAGCATCCTCACTAAAAAAAGTGACCAAGCAATTATGGCGATAGAAAACACCATTGCTGGCTCAATCATTCCTAATTACGCCTTATTAGATGCTCATAATTTACATATTGTAGGAGAACAATATTTAAATATTCATCATCATTTAATGGCGTTAAAAAATCAATCGATAGAAGATATTACAGAAGTGTATTCGCACCCAATGGCATTGTTGCAGTGTAAGGAGTTCTTTAAAAAACACAAGCATATTAAGTTGGTAGAAGATGTTGATACTGCTGATGTAGCCAAAAGAATATCCGAAGGAAATCTAAAAGGAGTTGCTGCTATTGCACCCAATATTTCTGCAGAAATTTACGGATTAGAAGTGATAAATGATAAAATTCAGACCATTACCAACAACGCAACTCGTTTTGTAATTGTACAAACTGAGAATCCTAAAAACGGAATTGCATCTATCAACAAAGCATCTTTAAAATTTGAGTTAGATCATAAAAGAGGCAGTTTAGCAGCGGTTTTAAATGTGGTGAGCGATTGTAATTTGAACTTAACTAAAATTCAATCTTTACCCAAAATAGAAACTCCATGGAAATATGCTTTTTTTGTAGATGTAACCTTTGATACATATGAAGATTACAAAAAAGCAAAATCGTTAATAGCTATTATGGCAACCGATTTTAAAATTTTAGGCGAATACAAAAACGGAAGAGGATGATAGAAATTGCAAAACGCATACAAAACGTAGAAGAATACTATTTTGCTAAAAAATTACGCGAAGTACGTACCTTACAAGCTGCAGGAAAACCTGTAATAAATATGGGTATTGGTAGCCCCGATTTACCACCACCAACCGAAGTGGTTACAGCATTAAAAGAAAGCTTAGAGCATCCGTTAGCCAACAAATATCAACCTTATATCGGGTTGCCAGAATTTAGAGAAGCGGTAGCTAATTTTTATCAAAAGCATTTTTCTGTAGTTGTTGATTCGGTTTCAGAAATTATCCCGTTAATGGGTAGCAAAGAAGGAATTATGCATATTTCTATGGCATTTTTAAATGAAGGCGATGGTGTTTTAATTCCGAATCCTGGATATCCAACCTACACTTCGGTCACTAATTTGGTACGTGCCAAAGCAATGTATTATGATTTGGATGATACACAACATTGGCAACCAGATTTTGAAAAATTAGAAAAATTAGATCTATCTAACGTAAAAATTATGTGGATGAATTATCCGCACATGCCCACAGGAGCAAAAGCACAAAAAGAAACTTTTGAAAAGGCGATTGCTTTTGGTAAAAAACACAATATTGTAATTGTGAATGACAATCCGTATAGTTTTATTTTGAATGATAATTCGCTCAGTATTTTACAAATTGATGGAGCAAAAGACATTGCTATTGAGTTAAATTCGCTTAGTAAATCGTTTAACATGGCAGGTTGGAGAGTAGGAATGTTGTTAACAAACAAGCATTTTATTAAAGAAATTTTAAAAGTAAAAACCCAAATGGATTCGGGGATGTTTTACGGCATTCAACAAGGGGCAATTGCTGCCTTAAGTTTATCGAATGATTGGTTTGCAAGTATTAATAAAGTGTATCAAAAACGAAGAGAATTGGTATGGAAATTAGCAGAAAAACTGAATTGTACCTTCGATAAAAATACCGCAGGCATGTTTGTTTGGGCAAAATTACCCGAAGGAAAAATAACCGATATTGTAGTTGATGAACTACTCTATAAAAAAGATATTTTTATCACACCAGGATATATTTTTGGCAGTAACGGAGAAGGATATATTCGGTTTTCGTTGTGTGTAGATGAAAAATTAATTGAAGAAGCTGTCAATAGAATTACGAATTAAAAAATTACAAGACCTCACAGGTTTTCCTCCTACGGCGGATAAATAAAAACCTGTGAGGTCTGAAAGCATAATCAAAATGACCTTTGTGGTTAAAAATAAAAACAACAAATGAAGAGATTGCCATACTTCGACTCCGCTCAGTACAGGTAAACTAATCTAAATGACATAAAAATGAACATATTTATCATCGGTATCGGATTAATAGGAGGAAGTTTGGCTTTAGATATACAAACACAATATCCGAAAGCGAAAATTTACGGAATTGACACAAACGAAAAGCACGTAAACGAAGCGATTGAATTAGGAGTTATTCATCAAAAAGCACAATTTTCTGATTTAGAAAAAGCAGATATTGTAGTGGTTTCGATTCCTGTAGATGTTGCTTTACAAGTGTTGCCCAAAGTATTAGAGTTTATAAATGACAACACTTTAGTATTAGATGTAGGTTCTGCCAAAGAGCAAATTGCAAAGGTAGTTGCTCATCATCCGAAGCGAAGAAATGTTTTGTTAACGCATCCGATTGCTGGCACCGAATTTTCTGGTCCTAGAGCGGCAATAAAAGGATTGTACAAAGGAAAAGTAAATATTATTTGCGAAGTAGAAAAAACAGCGTTCAAATTGCAAGAAAAAGCATTGGAGATTTTCAGAAAAATAGGGATGAGAATTCGGTATATGGATATCAAATCGCACGACAAACACATTGCATATGTGTCGCATTTATCGCACATTAGTTCATTTATGTTAGGAAAAACGGTCATCAATAAAGAAAAAAACGAACGCGATATTTTTGATATGGCAGGTAGTGGATTTGCATCTACGGTACGTTTGGCAAAAAGTTCGCCCGCAATGTGGAGTCCTATTTTTAAGCAAAACAAAAACAATGTAATTGCATCTTTAGAAGAGTATATCAGCAATTTACAACAATTTAAAAAGTTGATGGAACAAGATGATTTTGAGGCAATTTATAACGAAATGGAAAATACCAATCATATCAAAAATATATTAAAAGGGATTGAGTAATGAATGATGAATTAATAATTACGAATAATAAAAAAACAACGTCATTACGAACGCAGTAAAGTAATCCTTTGAATTTAAAAGATACGATTGCTTCTTCGTGCCTTATCACAATAACTAATAAAAATAAAAACAATCGGCATAAAAATAAAAACGCCACAATAATTAAAACAATGAAGAATACAAAAGAATTAAGAACATGGTTGGATGATTTACAATTAGATCATCCACTCGTAGTAGCAGGACCTTGTAGTGCAGAAACCGAAGAACAGGTTTTAAATATCGCACACCAATTAAAAGATTCTGATGTAAATTATTTTAGAGCAGGTATCTGGAAACCTAGAACTCGCCCTGGAAATTTTGAAGGCGTTGGTGCACTCGGATTAAAATGGTTGCAAAAAGTAAAGGCCGAAACAGGTATGAAAACAGCAACCGAAGTTGCAAATGCCAACCACGTAAAATTAGCTTTAGAGCACGATATCGATTTGTTATGGATTGGAGCAAGATCTACGGTAAGTCCGTTTATTGTACAAGAAATTGCCGATGCTTTAGCAGGAACCGACAAAATTGTTTTGGTAAAAAACCCTGTGAATCCAGATTTAGCCTTGTGGTTGGGCGGAATAGAGCGTTTATATACTGCAAACATTAAAAATTTAGGCGTTATTCACCGAGGATTTTCAACGTATGACAAATCAAAATATCGTAACAATCCTGAGTGGCAAATAGCTATTGAGTTGCAAAATCGTTTTCCAGATTTACCTTTAATTTGCGACCCGTCGCATATTACGGGAAATAGAGAAATGATTTTTGATGTATCGCAAACCGCGTTAGATTTGAATTTTGATGGTTTAATGATTGAAACCCATTTTGATCCAGATAATGCGTGGAGTGATGCTGCACAACAAGTTACACCTAAAGCGTTGGTTAAAATTATGGACGATTTACGCATTAGAAAAGTAACCGATACGGAAGCAGATTATAGAGCCGAATTAAATAATTTAAGAGCTCAAATTAATGTTGCTGATGATCAATTGATAGAAATTCTTGGAAAAAGAATGCAAGTTTCTGATAAAATTGGGGCATTAAAAAAACAAAAAAATGTAGCTGTTTTACAATCGAAAAGATGGAATGAAATTCTTGGAAATATGATTTTAGAAGGTAAAAGCAGAGGTTTAAGTGAAGAATTTGTACTAAGAATGTTTAAAGCGATTCATCAAGAATCTATCAATCATCAAGAAAAAATTCTTAAAGGGTAGTTTTAATTTTTTTTGAATTCAGACCTCACAGGTTTTCCTCCTACGGCGGATAAGTAAAAACCTGTGAGGTCTTGTTTATTAGTATAAATCACAAAAAAATAGCACCTTTGCGGTAATGAAAGGAATTGTATATAAATCTACAGGAAGTTGGTATTTGGTAAAAGCCGAAGAAACCTTGTACAAGTGTCGTATAAAGGGTAAATTTCGGATGAAAGGAATTAAAAGCACCAACCCAATTGCGGTTGGAGATTATGTAGATTTTACACTAGAAACCAAAAATGATGAAGTAACAGGAGTCATTTTTAAGATACATGAACGTACAAATTTTATTGTTCGTAAATCGGTAAACCTTTCTAAACAAACACATATTATTGCGGCAAATATCGATCAAGTTTTTTTGTTGATTACTATTGATAATCCACCAACGTTTACCACATTTATAGATCGTTTTTTGGTTACTACTCAAGCCTATTCAATCAAAACTATTTTAGTGTTTAATAAGATAGATAGTTATGAAATAGAACAGCGGGCAGAGGTATTAATGTTGAAAGATATTTATGAAAAAATAGGGTATCAATGTATCGAAGTTTCATCAACCCAAAATAAAAATGTTGATGTCGTAAAAAAAATAATGATAGGTAAAACAAGTATGTTTATTGGGCATTCTGGCGTAGGGAAAACTACCTTAGTCAATGCAATTGAGCCCAATTTAGATTTAAAAACCAAAGCGATTTCATTACAACATAAACAAGGGAAACATACTACAACTTTTGCAGAAATGTTTGATTTGTCTTTTGATGCCAAAATTATTGACACACCAGGAATTAAAGGATTTGGCGTAGTAGATATGGATAAATATGAATTAGGAGATTATTTTCCAGAGTTTTTTGCATTAAAACAACATTGTAAATTCAACAATTGTATTCATACAAACGAGCCAAATTGTGCCGTAAAAGAAGCCTTAGAAAACGAAGAGATTTCGTGGTCTCGTTACAAAAGTTATTTACAAATTTTAGAAGGCGAAGAAGAACATTATAGAACTGATATTTGGGAATGAATTAGTTGTTGGTTGTTGGTTGTTGGTTGTTGGTTGTTGGTTGTTGGTTGTTGGTTGTTGTTGTTCTTCTTCTTCTTCTTCTTCTT
>CAMZMA010000282.1 GCA_947311815.1 uncultured Flavobacteriaceae bacterium | reverse complement strand
GTTACATTAATTTATTGATACATTGTTACATTAATTCATTGCTACATTGTTACATTAATTCATTGCTACATTAAACTTTAGCCGTTACTGTACGTTGCTCAATTCTCTTTTCGTAATTTTTTCCTTCAAAAATACGTTGTACAAAAATTCCTGGAATATGTATTTGATTTGGGTCTAACTCGCCCGCAGGCACTAATTCCTCAACTTCGGCAACGGTAATGGTTGCTGCACCACACATATTCGGATTAAAATTACGTGCAGTTCCTTTAAAAATTAAGTTTCCTGCTGTATCTCCTTTCCAAGCTTTTACAAAAGAAAAATCGGCTTTAAAAGCGGGTTCTAAGACGTACATTTTTCCGTCAAATTCTCTAGTTTCTTTCCCTTCAGCAACTTCTGTTCCGTAACCTGCAGGTGTATAAAATGCAGGAAAACCTGCTTGTGCTGCTCTACATTTTTCGGCCAAAGTTCCTTGTGGAGTTAATTCTACATCCAACTCGCCCGATAACATTTGACGTTCAAATTCATCATTTTCGCCTACATAAGAAGATATCATCTTTTTTATTTGACGATTTTGCAATAGTAATCCTAAGCCAAAATCATCTACACCTGCATTGTTAGAAATGCATGTAATGTCTTTTACCTGTATGTTTACCAATGCTGAAATAGCATTTTCTGGGATGCCACATAATCCGAAGCCGCCTAACATTAATGTCATTCCATCTTTTACACCATCAATTGCTTCTTGTACGTTTTTTACTGTTTTATTTATCATGGTTTGTTGTTTTAAAAGTCAGTATCATCATCCTCTAAATCATTTGCATTGTTTTCTTTTACTTTATCACAATTTAAAGAAATAGAAATAGTAGAAGGTCTTTCAAATTCTTCTTTACTAATATGTAGGGTTTTATCGGCATAACATTTTTTCATATACAACGCCCAAGACGGTAAAGACATGGTTGCTCCTTGACCGTTTCCTATGCCTGCAAAATGAATGGCATTGTCTTCGCCTCCTGTCCAAACTCCAGTGACTAAATTTGGTACAATTCCCATAAACCAACCGTCTGTTTGATTTTGAGTTGTACCTGTTTTACCTGCTATGGCATTGGTAAATTTATAAGGGAAACCTGTCGTAATTTTTGGGCGACTGGTCCAACCAGAACGTAATCTTGCACCAGATCCAGATCTAGTAACGCCTTCTAATAAATTTAAAACAACGTAGGCAGATTCTTCACTCATTACTTCTTTGGTTGTTGGTGTAAATTCTGTTAACACCGTACCGTTTTTATCTTCGATTCTTGTAATCATCATTGGGTTTACACGCAATCCTTTGTTGGCAAAAGTTGAGTAAGCTCCTACCATTTCGAACAAGGTTAATTCTACGGCACCCAATGCAATTGATGGGTTTGCAGGCACTTCATTTTCTATACCTGCAGATCGTGCTAAACGGGCAACATTTTCGGGCGTTACCATATCAATCAATCGTGCTGTTATTACATTTACTGATCTTGCTAAGGCATCTTTTAAGGTGAGCATTCCTCCGTATTTTTTACCTGCATTTTGCGGTGTCCATTCTTCAGGGATTCCGTATTTTCCTTTCGGAATGGTGTATAAAACATTCGGAAAGCTATCACAAGGCGATAATTTTAACTGATTGATTGCCGTAGCATACACAAAAGGTTTAAAGGTAGAACCTACTTGACGTTTTCCTTGGTTTACGTGATCGTATTTAAAATATTTATTATTAATTCCGCCCACCCAAGCTTTAATATGACCTGTTTGTGGCTCGATAGATAACAAGCCCGAATGTAAAAAATACTTGTAGTATTTAATAGAATCATACGGCGACATTAGTGTGTCTTTATCGCCTTTCCAAGAAAAGATTTTCATCTTTCTTTTTTTCTTAAAAGCAGCATCAATTTCTTTTTCGGATTTACCTGCTTTTTTCATCTTTTTATACCGAACAGAATTCTTTTTTGCTCTGTTGTATATTCCTGAAATTTGACTTTTATCTATGTCGTAAAAAGGAGCGGTTCTATTTCTTTTTTGTTCCTTAAAAAAGAACGATTGCAAGTTTGCCATGTGTTCTTTTACAGCTTCTTCAGCATATTTTTGCATGCGAGAATCTATGGTTACATACACTTTTAATCCGTCTCTATAAATATTATATGCTGTACCGTCTGGTTTTGGGTTGTTTTTTACCCATTTTTTTAGATATTTCTGTAAATAGGCTCTAAAATATGTAGCAATTCCGTCGCTATGACTTTCTGGTGTAAAATTGATTTTTAGTGGTAATTTTTGCAGTGAATCTTTTTCTTGTTCGGTGATAAATCCGTTTTTAAATAGCTGTTTAAACACCACATTTCTTCTTCGTAATGATTTTTTACGCGATATTTTTCTGTACGGATTGTACTGTCTGGGATTTTTTAACATGGCAACCAAAATTGCCGATTCTTGCAAATCTAAATCTCGGGGTTCTTTGCCAAAATAAATTCTTGATGCGGATCTAATACCAGTTGCGTGAAATAAAAACCCTTGTGTATTTAAATACATCGCAATAATTTCTTGTTTGGTATATTGCTTTTCTAATCTTGTAGCAATTACCCATTCTTTTACTTTTTGTATTAAACGTAAAAAGATATTACCAGAAGCTTTTTTTGTGAATAAATTTTTTGCCAATTGTTGGGTAATGGTACTTGCGCCTCCACCAGCCCCCATTTTTGCTACGGCTCTTGCAGTTCCTCTAAAATCGATACCTGCATGTTTGTAAAAACGTTCATCTTCTGTAGCAACCAAAGCTTTTACAATATTGGTAGGTAAATCTTTAAATGTTATTGGTGTTCTGTTTTCATTCAAATAATATTTTCCTAAAGTTTTGCCATCTGATGAAATAATTTCGGTAGCTAAATTATTTTGCGGTTTCTCTAAGTCTTCAAAGGTGGGTAAAGCACCAAAAACGCCCCAAGATGCTAGTAAAAAAATAAGGATTACTGTTGCCAACCCTCCTAAGATTATCATCCAAAACCATTTGATATATTTTGTAAAGTCTGTTGTTTTTTTTGTCATTTTTTTACTCACTTTTTTCTATTCTAAACCCAATATCTGTTATTCCTTTTAAATGTTCTATCCCTTCTGAGTTTCCGTTTTTTCTCATAGATTGACGTACTTTAAAAGTATAATTACCCGCAACAGGAAACACGATATTTTCTTTGTAAAACAATTTATTTTCTTTGATATCGGTAAATCCTTTTCCTAAAAAACGCCCGTTTGCATCTGCCATTTCATATTGTAAAGTGTCAATAATTTTGGTGCCGTTCGGGAAATCCATTTCAGTAATAACATACAAGTTACTATATGTGTACTCTTTATTATTTCTTAAGTTGATAAACAGATGGTGTTTTGTAATTGTATCTGAAACCATAAATTGAAAAGTTACCTCATTTTTTTGATTCCACGAAGCATTTTCTATAGATTTATATGCATCAAAAACGCTTTTAGAATCACACGAAGTCATTCCAAAAAAGAGTATCAATAACAAGTAAATGTTATTTTTTTTGATTGGTAGTTCCATTGTTATTTCCGTTTCTTCTGCGGTTTTTATTGTTTCTTCTTGGTTTTTTTTGCGTGTTGTTTTCAGCTTTTGGTTGTTGTTGCTTATTGTTTTGTCTCTTTTTTTGCTGATTGTTATTTGCGTGAACTGGTTTTTTCTTTCTACGGTTTCTGTTGTTTCTTCTTTTCTTATGTTTAGGAACATCAAAACGCGTTAAACTATCTTGCCCAACAGCATCTTCAAAACTTACTTCTTTTACAACCTCAATTTCAGATTCATACTCTTCTAACGAAATAGATTTTTCATTATTTTTATTTAATTCAATAATTTCTTGCACCTGCTCTAAGGTAATTTTAAACCACTTAGATCTTTCTTCTTTATAGGTGTACCACAGCAAGCTTTTAAAAATATCCATTTTCACAAAAACTGCGGGTCCTTTTTCGGTTTTTAAGACTAAATCTTGTTTAGGAAAAGCTTTTAAAGCGTCTAAATACGTGTCTAATTCAAAATTTAAACAGCATTTAAGTTTACCACATTGACCTGCTAATTTTAACGGATTTAATGATAATTGTTGATATCTTGCTGCAGAGGTAGTTACTTTTCTAAAGTCTGTTAACCATGTAGAGCAACACAATTCTCTACCACACGAACCAATACCGCCTAAACGTGCTGCCTCTTGTCTTGCGCCAACTTGTTTCATTTCTACTCTAATAGAAAAAGCGCCTGCTAAATCTCTAATTAATTGTCTAAAATCTACTCTTGCTTCTGCTGTATAATAAAATGTAGCTTTTTTACCATCGCCTTGGTATTCTACATCAGATAATTTCATTTGCAAGCCTAAACGACCAATAATTTCTCTTCCTTTACGCTGTGTTTCTTGCTCTTTGTCTCTTGCCTCTTGCCAAATATCAATATCGCGTTGAGAAGCTTTTCTGTATATTTTTTTCACATCCTCACTATCTTCGGTCACGTTGCGTTTTTTCATTTGCACTTTTACCAATTCTCCTGCTAATGAAACGACACCAATATCGTGCCCTGGCGAACCTTCGGTTGCAACCACATCGCCCATACAAAGTGTCAGGTTTTCGGTGTTTCTAAAAAAATGTTTTCGTCCGTTTTTAAAACGGATTTCAAAAATATCGAAAGGTTTTTCTCCTGATGGCAATGTCATGTTAGACAGCCAATCAAATACGGTTAATTTTTCACATCCACCTGTGGCGCAAGTTCCATTGCTTTTACAGCCTTTTGGCAAGCCATTACTGGTGGTAGCACAACTACTACATCCCATAAAAATGATATATATTTATAGAAACTGTTTAGGTTTCTGATAGTTCTTAAATAATTTTATCTGAAAATCAACCAAAGGTTGATGAATCTGTAAATATACGGATTCTACAGGAAAGAAAAAGAAGTTTTTTTAAGGCGATGAAAAAAGAAAAACTACACTTGTTTCACCTCAATAATATTAACAGGACACGCTTTTTTAGCTTCGTTTGATGCTTCAAAAATAGTTTCGTCGTATGTTTTTATGGTAAAAAAACCTTTTTTTTCAGTAGCGTGTAACAAGACCGATTTTCCGTCTTTTTTAGACATCTGAAACTGTGCAGGTGCTAACTCTACACAATAATTGCAACCGATACATTTTTTACGTTGTAGTGTAATGACTACCATTTTTGTTATTTTTAAAAACCTAACTACTATTTACTAACCCCTAACCACTAATCCCTAACTACTAATAACTAACTTTTCACTACTCCGCAAATTCTGTTTTTACAATTTTATATAGTTTATCGGATCTACGGATTCTAAAATCTAATTTTATAGTAATTTCATCTCCTTTGGTGGCTTTTTCTGAAGGGGCATCATTTACAAACATTTCTTTTAACTCCATTTCTTGCGCTCCTGTATTTGGCCCTGTAATTAGAATTTTATCGCCAACAGCTAAATCATACGCTTCAATTTTAAATTCACCTATTTTAGCTTTCTGAAAATAATGAACGCCTTTGCCTAAATACACTTTCTTTTGTGTAGCATGAGATCCTGATTCTTTACTCCATTCGCCTAATTTTTGACCAAGGTAATATCCGTTCCAAAAACCACGATTGTACACCTTTTCAAGTTCTAACATCCAGCCAATTACCTTTTCTTTACTGTACGTTCCGTTAGCAACATCATCTATTGCTTCACGATAACTTTTTATCACTTTGGCAACATATTCTGGCGCTCTACCTCTTCCTTCAATTTTTAACACTTTGATGCCAGCATCAGCTACTTGGTCTAGAAAATCAATGGTACATAAATCTTTCGGACTCATAATGTATTCATTATCCAACTCCATTTCAAAACCTGTTTCTTGATCGATAACGGTATATTTTTTTCGACAATTTTGTTTACAAGCACCTCTATTTGCTGATGAATTTGTTGAATGTAAACTCATATAACATTTGCCAGAAACCGCCATACACAAAGCTCCGTGACCAAAAATTTCTACTTCTATCAATCTGCCAGAAGGTCCTTTAATTTGGTTTTTTTCTATGTCTTCGGTAATTTTTTTTACCTGACGTAAACTTAACTCTCTACTCAACACCATCGTATCTGCAAACATGGCGTAAAATTTAACCGTTTCTATATTGGTTATGTTAATTTGCGTAGAAATATGTACTTCCATATTTGCTTCTCTTGCAATACCAATTACTGCTTGATCCATCGCAATTACCGCAGAAATATTAGCTTCTTTTGCTTTTTTAATCAAGGTTTTTACAATTGATAAATCATGATCGTAAATAATGGTATTTAAGGTTAAATAGGTGCGTACATTTTTGGCTTTACATCGATTAGAGATTTCTTCTAAATCATCTAAAGTAAAATTAATAGACGCTCTTGCTCGCATATTTAGTTGTTCTACACCAAAATATACCGAATCACACCCATTATCAAGAGCTGCTTGTAACGATTCAAAGTTGCCAGCAGGTGCCATTAATTCTATCTTTTGCATTGTCTTTTTATTTTTTGCAAAAATACACTTTTTTAAATGATATGAATTTAAAAATGAAGACCCTCATTTTTAACAAAACACTACTGATTTTAATAGAAAATTCAACAATTTCTGTCATTTTGATAAAAATACAACAACGCCAATAATTTATAGTTTTTTGAAGCATTCTTCATTTTATTTTTATAGATATTTGCACCTTTAATAACAACATACTAAAAATCAAAAAAATGAAAGTTGCAGTTATAGGTGCTACAGGAATGGTAGGAAACATTATGCTAGAAGTATTGGCAGAAAGAAATTTTCCGATCACAACATTAATTCCTGTTGCTTCAGAACGTTCGGTTGGTAAAAAAATTAATTATAAAGGAGCTGCATTTACCGTTATTGGTATGCAAGAAGCTGTTAATTTAAAACCCGATATTGCTATTTTTTCTGCTGGTGGAAATACCTCATTAACTTGGGCGCCAAAATTTGCAGAAGTTGGCACTACGGTTATCGATAATTCTTCGGCTTGGAGAATGGATGCAAGCAAAAAATTAATTGTACCCGAAATTAACGCATCCGAATTAACAAAAGACGATAAAATTATTGCAAATCCTAATTGTTCTACCATTCAATTGGTGATGACTTTAGCGCCTTTGCATAAAAAATACGGTATCAAAAGGTTGATTGTTTCTACTTATCAATCGATTACGGGTACAGGAGTAAAAGCGGTACAGCAATTAGAAGACGAATATAATGGTGTTGATGGTAACAAAGCGTATCCGCATCAAATTCATAAAAATGCCTTACCTCATTGCGATGTTTTTGAAGCTAACGGATACACCAAAGAAGAAATGAAATTGGTGCGTGAGCCTCAAAAAATATTAAACGATAGGAGCATTGCTATTACTGCAACTGCGGTTAGAATCCCTGTTGTTGGCGGACACTCAGAAAGCGTAAATATTGAGTTTGAAAATCATTTTACGGTTGATGAAGTGCGTGCAATTTTACAAAATACAGACGGAATTACAGTACAAGATGATGTTGATAATAATCTGTATCCGATGCCCATTTATGCTCAAGGAAAAGATGATGTTTTTGTGGGAAGAGTCCGTAGGGACGAATCTCAAGAAAATAGCTTAAATTTGTGGATTGTTTCTGACAACCTTCGTAAAGGTGCAGCAACAAATGCAGTTCAAATTGCAGAATATTTAATAACACACAAATTAGTATAATACAAATGGCAACATTTTATCAATTAAAAATACAACAAGTTATTAAAGAAACGGCAAATGCCGTTTCTTTGGTTTTTGAGATTCCGTCAAATTTAAAAGACACGTTTTCTTTTAAAGCAGGACAATATATTACCTTAAAAGCAACCGTAAATGGTGCTGAAATTAGAAGAGCGTATTCTATTTGCTCATCGCCAAAAAGCGGCGAATTAAAAGTGGCTGTTAAGGCAGTAGAAAACGGCACGTTTTCTGTTTTTGCAACCACAAAATTAGCAAAAGGCGATACTTTAGAAGTTGCCAAACCTGAAGGGAAATTTATTTTAGAACCTCAACAAAACATGAATTATATCGGTTTTGCGGCGGGTAGCGGAATTACACCTGTTTTGTCTATGATTAAAAGTGTGGTAGAAGCAGAAAACGCATCAAAATTCACGTTAATTTATGGTAATAAAAGTGCTGAAGACACTATTTTTTATGATGAATTGAATGATTTAGCAGCACAATATCCAGAGAGATTTAAAGTACATTATGTTTTTAGCAGAACGCCTCAAAAAGACACTTTATTTGGTAGAATTGACAAAGGAAACACTAATTTTTACATCAAAAACCAATACAAAGAAATTGCTTTTAACGAAGCCTTTTTATGTGGTCCAGAAGAAATGATACAGGTTGTTTCTAGTGCTTTAGAAGAAAACGGAATGGGAAAAGAGCACATTCATTATGAGTTGTTTACTGCAAGTGCTTCTGATGAAAATCAGGTAGAAATCCCCGAAGGGAAAGCAGAAATTACCGTGTTAGTAGATGATGAAGAAACTACCTTTACCATGAATACCAAAGACGATATTTTGGCAGCTTCTTTACGAGAAAATATCGATGCTCCTTACTCTTGCCAAGGCGGAGTTTGTAGTAGTTGTATGGCAATTGTTACCGAAGGAAAAGCGGTAATGAGTAAAAACGACATTTTAACAGAGCAAGAAATTGCAGATGGTTTTATTTTAACTTGTCAGGCGTATCCTACAACAAAAAAGATACATATTGATTTTGATAACGTGTAAAATACGATTTTTACTGTATGGATATTTACGACATTAAAAACGCTGTTTTTTTCGGATTTTTCCTTTCATTTATGATTGGTCCTGTTTTTTTTATGCTGATTCAAACCAGTATTTTAAAAGGCGCAAGAGCTGCTATTGCTTTTGATATTGGTGTTTTGTTGGGCGATGTTTCTTTTATTTTAATTGCCTATTACGGTAGCAAAAGTTTGTTAGAAAAAATAAAAGATGACCCGAGATTGTTTTTTATTGGCGGATTTATATTAATCATTTACGGAGTAATTACTTATTTAGACAAGTCGGATAAAAAAGAAGTTGATGAACCTGAAATTAAAATTCCGATTCAAAACAATTATCTAAAACTACTGTTAAAAGGGTTCTTTTTAAATTTTATTAATATTGGCGTTTTGGCGTTTTGGTTAGGTTTAATTGTGGTGATTGGTCCTACTTTAGATATGAATCCTACTCATATTTTTTGGTATTTCTTTACCATTATTATCAGTTATTTTTTAACCGATTTAGGCAAAATTTTCTTAGCAAAACAATTAAAATCGAAATTAACACCTGCCGTTATTTACAAAATAAAACGTGGTATGGTATTTTGTTAATTGTTTTTGGCACTCTTTTAATGTTAAAAGGGTTTATACCAAAAGAAAAATTAAACTTGAATAATTTAATAGAGAACGTAGAATAAATCTCTTGTTCTTGTAAAAAAACCAACCTATTTAGCATAAACAGATTGGTTTTTTAACAGAGTTTTAGTATCAAAGATAATTTACTTCACCTCAAAGTTGTTGTTTTCTAGATTAATATCTGCCATTAATTGAGACCTGTCAATTTTTACAGATTTTATAGGTTTAGAGGTTGTAAATGTATAGGTAGGAAATGCCCATGCCCAATCTTTTAAAATAGTTGCACTGGTTGGTTTGTTTCCTCTCATAATGCGTAACGGAATGTTAAATTGTTCTTTACTTCCATCAACAAAAGTAACCTCAACATCAATAGGCATTGGCATTTTACCAATACGTTCTAGTGTAATCGTCTTGTTATTTACTGATTTTATTCCGTAATCTATAGTGTGTGTAGTTTCTGTCCATTCATTT
Organism: uncultured Flavobacteriaceae bacterium; assembly: GCA_947311815.1. GTDB lineage: Bacteria > Bacteroidota > Bacteroidia > Flavobacteriales > Flavobacteriaceae > Polaribacter. The sequence goes on along the minus strand of CAMZMA010000282.1, from coordinate 108 downwards.
AAATACCAATCTAAATTTATACCCGAAACTTTTTCTACAGTTCGTTTAATATCATTGGGTGTTGGATGTTTAAAACTAAAATCGGTAAAATATTTTTTTAAAGATTTT
>CAMZMA010000281.1 GCA_947311815.1 uncultured Flavobacteriaceae bacterium | reverse complement strand
ATTAATTGAAGGGAAAGCTATACAATTACACCCTTTAGTATGTACCGCATTTAATGCCGATTTTGATGGAGATCAAATGGCAGTACATTTACCATTAGGACCCGAAGCAATTTTAGAAGCTCAAATATTAATGTTGGCTTCTCATAATATCTTAAATCCTGCAAATGGTGCGCCAATTACCGTACCATCTCAAGATATGGTTTTAGGATTGTATTACATGACCAAAGAACGTAAATCAACAAAAAAAGTACCTATTAAAGGAGAAGGATTAACATTCTACTCTCCAGAAGAGGTGACTATTGCTTTTAACGAAGAAATGGTTGATTTAAATGCGTCTATAAAAGTAAGAACACAAGATGTTGATGAAAACGGAGAACAAGTAACTAAAATTATAGCAACTACTGTTGGTAGAGTTTTATTTAACGAAGTTGTTCCGCCAGCAGCAGGATATATTAATGAAGTATTAACCAAAAAATCTTTACGAGGTATTATTGGTAATATTTTAAAAGTAACTGATATCCCTACCGTGGGAGATTTCTTAGATCAAATAAAAAACATGGGTTATAAATTCGCTTTTCAAGGTGGTTTATCATTCAGTTTAGGAGATATTATTATCCCAGAAGAAAAGTATTCAATGATTGCAGAAGCGAATAAAGAAGTAGATGTAATTATTGCCAACTATAATATGGGAATGTTAACAAATAAAGAACGTTACAACCAAGTAATTGATATTTGGGGATCTACTAATAATAGATTAACCGAATTATCTATGAAACGTTTGCGCGAAGATCAACAAGGGTTTAACTCAGTATTTATGATGTTAGATTCAGGAGCAAGGGGATCTAAAGAACAAATACGTCAGTTAACAGGTATGCGTGGATTAATGGCGAAACCTAAAAAATCGACTGCAGGTGGTGGAGAAATTATTGAAAATCCGATTTTATCTAACTTTAAAGAAGGATTATCGATTTTAGAATACTTTATCTCTACACACGGTGCTCGTAAAGGATTAGCCGATACAGCATTAAAAACAGCAGATGCTGGGTATTTAACACGTAGATTAGTAGATGTATCTCAAGATGTAATTGTAAACGAATTTGATTGTGGAACTTTAAGAGGACTAGAAGTAGCACCATTAAAGAAAAACGATGAAATAGTTGAATCGTTAAGCGATAGAATTTTAGGACGTGTAGCATTGTATGATGTTATTCATCCTCAAACAGAAGAAATTATTGTTGCAGCAAATGAAGCAATTTCAGCAGAATTAGCTGATGAAATTCAAGCAGCGGGCATCGATAAAGTAGAAGTTCGTTCTGCATTAACTTGTGAATCTCAAAAAGGAATTTGTGCTAAATGTTACGGACACAGTTTGTCATCAGGAAAAATGACGCAAATTGGTGAAACCGTTGGTGTTGTAGCAGCACAATCTATTGGAGAACCAGGTACGCAATTAACATTAAGAACCTTTCACGTTGGTGGGGTAGCAGGAAATATTTCTGAAGATAATAAATTAATCGCCAAATTTGATGGTAAAGTAACTATTGATGATTTACGTACTGTAAAAGGTAAAGATAATGACGGTAATGAAGTTGATATTGTAATTTCTAGAACAGCAGAAATTAAAATTACAGATAAAAAATCGGGCATTGTACACAGTGCAAATATTATTCCTTATGGTTCTTATATTTTCGAACAAAACAGAAGAACTATTAAAAGAGGAGATGTTATTTGTCAATGGGACCCATTTAACGGTGTAATCGTGTCAGAATTTGCAGGAAAAGTGAAGTTTGATAATCTGGAACAAGGTATGAATTACTCTGTAGAGATTGATGAACAAACAGGTTTCCAAGAAAAAGTAATTACCGATTCTAAAAACAAAAAAATCATTGCTTCTTTAATTATAGAAGATAAAGACGGTAACGCTTTACGTTCTTACAGTTTGCCAGTAGGTGCACACTTAATGGTAAGTGATGGCGATAAAGTAGTATCAGGACACACCTTAGTAAAAATACCAAGAAAATCTGGTAAAGCAGGTGATATTACAGGAGGTTTACCACGTGTAACAGAATTGTTTGAAGCACGTAATCCTTCTAATCCAGCAGTAGTTGCTGAGATAGATGGTGTAGTATCTTTTGGTAAAATTAAGCGTGGTAATAGAGAAATTATTATCGAGTCTAAAACAGGCGATATTAGAAAATACTTAGTAAAATTATCTAGCCAAATTTTAGTACAAGAAAATGACTTTATAAAAGCAGGTATGCATTTATCTGATGGAGCAACAACGCCTGCAGATATCTTAAAAATTAAAGGACCCGCAGCAGTTCAAGATTACTTAGTAAATGAAATACAAGAAGTATATCGTTTACAAGGGGTAAAAATTAACGATAAGCACTTTGAGGTTGTTGTACGTCAAATGATGCGTAAAGTTAAAATTATTGATTCTGGAGATACATTATTCTTAGAAAATCAATTAATTCATAAAAGTGATTTCATCAAACAAAACGATGCAATTTTTGGAATGAAAATAGTTGATTGTGAAGTGGATGGTAAAAAGTTTAAAAATGGTGAGTATAGGTATTTTTATTCAAGAGCCTCTGTGGGTCCTTTTGAGAAGTGTAGTGATTTTAGCGGTGAAAAAAGATGTGGAAATGGTTTCTGATATGGAGATTCTCTTTATAGATTTAATAATTGCGAGAGAACATTAGATTGTAAAATAGATGAAAATACCACTATAAAAAATAGAGATGGCATTACTTTTTTTGTTTTTGGATTCATATTTTTGATATTTTATTTAAACAAAGAATTAAAAATTCTTCTTATAAAAGATTTACTCTCTTCGACCTCTTCCGCTTCATTAAAATTATTCAAATTATCCTCATTGAAAATAACATCTTCTGGTTT
>CAMZMA010000280.1 GCA_947311815.1 uncultured Flavobacteriaceae bacterium | reverse complement strand
TATCCTGTTTTTTTTAATGTATTTTCTAATGTTCTAATTTTATTTTTTCTTTCGGTTTTTTCTATCGGTAAATATCCATGAAAAGTAAAATTTTGACCATCAAAACCTGAAGAAATTAATGCCATTAATATAGATGAAGGTCCTACCAAAGGTTTTACTGCAATTTTTAGTTGATGGCACAAATCTACAGCTATAGCTCCAGGGTCTGCAATACAAGGATTGCCTGCTTCTGATAACAAACCTATGTTTTCTGCTTCTAATAAAAAATTGTATAGTGGTTCTAGTTCCTCTCTGGTATGTTTGTTTAAAACAAAAAATGTTACTTCTGTATCAAAATCTTTTTGAAAACCAATTTTTCTCAAATACCTTCTAGCAGAGCGTAAATTTTCTACGATAAAACAATTCAAAGAATAGCATTTTTCTCTAACATAAGTAGGAATTGTTTCAAAATTATCGCCTAAGCTTGTTGGTATTAAGTAAAGTGATTTTTTCATTTTTATTAAATTTATTTTAGATATATTTCATCTTTCACATAACTTGCATTTAACCAAAAACAATGTTTGGTATATTCCGTTACATTTGTTAACTTGTCTTTAGTCGGTAAATCATAACAATCATCTTTATCTCTTGCGTGTGGTCTTACGTGACTAATTTTGTTTTCTGTTTTTTTTGGGAAATACGTTTTTCGTATTCCCTTGTCTGTTACTTCTTTAATTATTTTACCTTCCCCAATTGTTTTTACTGTTTTGTCCCAAACTTGCTTTGCTTCAAGAATATCAGCGTAAGGCATATTCCAAAATTTCACTTTCTTAAGAACAAGTTTTTTGCCTTCAAATTGATAAAAGACAAAAAAGAATTTTTGTTCCAAGATATGTTTAAAATAACTTTCTTCCCAATCTAATCCTATAATATCTTTATATTTGAAATTCGGAAACGAAATATCTTCTTTTGGTAAATTACTTTCTTTTAATCGAATGGTTTTTACTTGAATATCTGCCTTTTCAAACTCTTCAATTTTCTTATTTAAACCAATTCCCAAAATTGCTTTAGTTAGGTTAGCAAAGTAACTTTTCGCTTTAGTATTTAATTTAAGGTTAAAGTGTGCTTCAATTTCGACTGATGTTTTTCCGTAAAAAGGTTCAAATTTTGAAATTACAATTTCTTCAATTGAAGGTAAATATTCAAATATTGTTTCTTGAGATAAAATTTTCCCATAAGTGGCTTGTTCTTCTTGTGCAATATTCGCAATTATATGGTTTACATAACCTTGTTTTAAAGAATAGGCTCTTTGTTTGGCTTTAACTTCATTAAAAGGTTGGTTTCTTAATGATTTTTCTGCTGTAGAACCTTTGGTACAAGCACCTAAATAAAATGTATCACCTTCCGATATCTCATGAGCTTTTCCGTTTTTTATCTTTTGGTTAATAGTTTCCCAATCTCTTTTTATAATCAATAAATCTTGATTAGGATATTTCCAATCATCAACAAGTTTGATTAGATAATCAAGTATATCTTTTTCTTTGTCGTGTAAATAAAATATTAACAATAAATGAGCATTCTTTTTCCAAAATGAACTTTCTTCAAAATTTTCTGAATATACTTTTGAATAGTTGATAATGTTTAAAACAAGCCTTTCTTTTGAACGAATTTCTCCGTTTTTAAGTGTTTTTAAAGGACTTGATTTTAATTCCATCCCAACTTCAACAAAATCTGCTTCTGCTTTAGAATTTGGTTCATAACCAAAATAAAATTTCTCAACTAACTGACCAAAATTTCCCTTTCCTTTATAACCGTGATTTTCAATTTCTTTACCACACTTTTCTCTTAAAGTATAACCTTTTAGTTTCTTTGCATAAGAAATAATTGATATTGTAGAACTTGAATCAAATGTTTTATTCATATTGAATGTTTTGAAAAATAGTTTAATAAAATCAAGCATTTATCTGTTTATATAGTGCTTCTCCAATTTTTTCAATTACACCTACCACAAGTGCATTTCCCATAAAAAATGCTCGTTTTGTATCTGTAATTCCTTCCATTTTTGTGTGGTCATCTGGAAACATATTTAGTCGTTCTAACTCAACTGGTGTTAATCGTCTTAAACCTCTATCTGAAACTATTACGTGTTTAAATCTTGATGGTGATTTACCACCTTCTCCAGTTATGATAGTTCTTGATGCATTGTCTAAAGCATCAGGGTAAATCATTCCCCCTTCTGAGTATTTGTATTTAAAACCGTCTTTTGAAATTCTTAAAATAGATTTAGGTCCTTTTAAATATTCCCACATTTCTTTTTCAGTAGTTATTATTTTTTCTCTTCCGTCTTTTTCTAAAATAGATTTAGGGCTTTTTAGTTTGTTATCTTTAATAAAAAATTCGTCTGTTACTTCTCCATTTTGAAGAATGTCGCCTAAAACTATTTTTTTTCCTTTATAACTTGGGCTTGTTTTAGTTGTATAAACTTTTCCTTTATAAAGTAATCCTGTATTTTGAAAAGGAGAAAGTTTCCCTTCTTTATTAAATTCTGTTGATATTTCTTCTAAACTTCCTTTAACCTCAAATTCCTGTGTTTTATATATTTTTTCTATTGAAAAAGCACTTGCAATTGTTCCTTTTTCTTGAAGCCAATCTATTTTTTTTGATTTTGATATTCTTTTATATACATCCGTTGATTTGTGATAACCAATGATAAAAGTTCTTCTTCTTCTTTGGGGCATTCCATATTCTCCTGCATTTATAACTCGCCATTCAATAGCATAACCTAAATCATTTAAACTTTTTAGCATTACTGCAAAATCACGACCTCTTTGTGATGCTGGTGATTTCAAAAGTCTATCTACATTTTCTAAAAACAAATATTTTGGCTTGTTTTTTTTGTCTTCTAAAATTTTGTGAATTGACCACCAAAGCACTCCTTTTTTTCCTTTTAAACCTTTTGAATTATGCAAAGTTGTTGCTACCGAGTAATCTTGACAAGGAAACCCTCCTACCAACAAATCGTGATCTGGAATTTCTTCAACATTTCTTGTTACAACTTCATTTATATCTTCATTGGAATGATTTTCTTTTCCAAACTGTTTTTCATAAACCATTGATGCGTGTTGTACTTTTGTTGAGGGTTCCCATTGGTTGCTCCAAACAATTTCATAATTGTTATTTTTCTCAAGTCCAAGTCTAAAACCTCCAACACCTGCAAATAGTTCCGCTACTTTTATTATATTATTTGCCATTTTCTTGAGAATTATAATATTTGATTTTTTCTTCTGCAACTCTTAATATTTCTTTAGAAGAATGCGAATATTTTAAATTCTCAGCAATTTTTTCAGAATGCCAATTTATTATCAATTCTCGTTCAGAAAGATTATAAAAT
>CAMZMA010000279.1 GCA_947311815.1 uncultured Flavobacteriaceae bacterium | reverse complement strand
ACTATTGGCAGATTGAGATAACTTAATAGTAGCTTCAATACCTTTATCTTGTAAAATTTTATCGGTTAATGATGCACTTAAAATTCTATTCGCATCTGCTTTTCCTTTTGCTTCAATAATTTGCTTTTGAGCTTCTTTTTTAGCTTTTTCTATACGAAATTTGTATTCTAAAGACTCTTGTTCTTGCCTTAATTTTCGCTCAATAGCATTTTTAATAGTTGGAGGCAATGTAACATCTCTTACCAAAATTTCATTTAATTGTACAAATTGTTTGTCTAAAATCTTTTTAGTTTCTTCAAAAATTTCTTCTTGAATTACATCTCTTTTACTAGAATACAATTGCTCTGGCGTATAACGCCCTACTACAGATCTTGCTGCCGAACGAATTGCTGGCTGAATAACTCTGCCAATATAATTCTCTCCTTTCTCTTGGTGTAATAGTCCTAATTTTTCTGTTTGTGGCAGAAACCATGCAGATGCTTCTAATTGAATTTCTAATCCGTTGGAAGATAATACTTGCATTTTTTCGAAAATTTCTTGCTGACGTACTTCATAAATAAATACTTTATTCCATGGTGCTACAAATTGAAATCCTTCGCCCATTGGTGGTTCATCGGTTACAACTCCGCCTCCAAAAGTTTTATACAATACTCCTGCTTGCCCTGATTTTATGGTTACAGTTGATTTTGAAATCATTATAATAGCTATAACTGCAAGAATTCCGAAAAGAATTCCGCCTTTTGGTAATTTTAAATCTAATTGTGGTTGTCTATTGTTCATTTTTATGGTTTTTAATTATTTTCTCAAATTTACAACTAAAGTTGATGCTTTCTATATTTTTCCGTAATATTTTCTGATAAACCATTCTGCGGATAACAGCCCAATAATCAAAAATAATAACCATTTCCATTGAATGATACTTTCTTCTTTGATGGTAGATTTTTGTGTGGTGTAATAAGAAGTATCTTCTAGTAGGTTTTTTATAAATTCATCTTCTTGATGTATAAAATAACGTTTTCCTCCTGTTTTATCGGCTAATTTTTTTAATTTTTGATGATTTGCATTTACAAACTGTTCTTCTACTTTAAAATCGGTAATTTTAAATTTACCATACCTTTTTATTTGTTGATTATCAACAGAAACCTTAAAAGAATAATTTCCAGAAGATTCATTTTCTAATTCAATTTGATATGAATTTTGTACCAATGAAAAAGGAATTTTTTTCGTTTCTTTTGTAGCATCATTTGTTAATTGCAACCACAAAGATGCTCTTGCATCAAACTGATAATTTTTATCAACATAAAAAGCTGTAATGGTAATTTTTGAATTGGCAGGATACAAGTTTTTAGAAGAAACAGATAAGCGTTTTCTTTTTTTAGTAGATGCTAAATACTGTATAAAATTACTGATAAAAGCATCGAACTCTTCAAAGGAATTGTGTTGTAAAAAACTAGCTGCTCTCCATTGCCAAAGTCCGCTACCAAATAAAATTGCCGATTTTTGTCCGTTTAACTCCGCTGTTGCTAATAAAGGTTGCTCTGTATTAATACCATTTATTTGCTGATATAATAAAATTTGATGCGGTTTTGATATGCTTACTTCTCCATACAAATCTTTCAAAGGCGGAAACTGAGAAAACCCGATGTTTTTTTGATAAAACGTTAAAAATCCGTCATTATAAACCGCTTCATAATTCTCTGTTTGGTTGATGCTGTTTTTTGAAAAGCCCAATTGCTGATTGTTCAAAAAATTCCAATCTGTTTTTACTCCAGAAATGATAAAATAATTACTATTTTGTTGTTTAATTTTCTGCAAAACAGTGTTAAAAGAACGATTTGGATTAAACAAAACAATCAACTGATATTTATTTAATTTTCCTTTAAAATCATCTATTAATTTTATTTCTACGGTACGCTGTTTGTTGCTTTCAATCGATTTTTTTAGCACTCCTAAATCAGGATGCAATACCGAACTTAGCAACAACACTTTTGTTTGCTCATTAATAACTTCTACAGAAAATGTTTTCCGATTGTTTTTTGTGTTTTTTTCGTTGGCTATTTTTTTAATTGAAGCGGTATAGTATTGTAATCCTTCTTTAACAGAAGATAAATTAGCTGTAATTGTTTTAGAATTATCAACAGAAGTAAAGGTGACTTTTTTACTAAAAACTGTTTTCCCTTTGTGGTATATAGAAAACTGTGTATTTACTTGCTCTTTCCCTTTATAAAAAAGCATCGTTTCTACAGGAAATTTATTTTTAATATAACTGTACTTATTTACATTTAGTTGATTAATTTTTACATCTACATACTGTGTAGTATCACCAATTACCATTGGATAAATCGCTTTTTCAGAGGCTAAAAATTCATAATCAAAACGAAAAGTTTGATTTCCGTCAGAAAGTAGCACAATTGCGCCATTTTCATTTTTATAGACTTCATTTGCCGACGTTATGGCATCAAAAATATTGGTTTGAGCATCATTAAAAGTTAACGAATCTAATACCTGTAAAGAAGTACCAAGAGTAAAATAAGTTACTTCAAACTTGTTTTGTAGCTGTTTATTTGATTTTATTTTCGCTACTATTTCAGTTACTTTTTTATCAGCCTTAAAAAACTTAGTTGATAAAGAATTATCAACCAAAACAGCTAAAACTGGTTTTTTATTTTCTAAAATCGTATTTTTAATAGTAGGATTTACCAACAATATCCCTACTAAAAAAAGACTGAGAGTTCGTAAGAAAAACAATAAAACATTAATTTTTCGGGTGTCTTTATTTTTATGAAAATATTGGAAAAATGCTACTGAAATACTCAATAACAAAGCCAAAATAATATATAAAATTGTAGTTGTTTCCAATAAATTAGTAATCAATAAATTTATAAATCATAAACATCATTTATTCTAGCAATTTTAAATCCGTTTTCTAGCACTTGCTTAGACGCTTCACTATTTAAAAGCAAAACAGGGTTTGTATGATTAAAATGAATAAAAATAATCTTCTTTTTTTCTTTAGAATTTAATTTTTTAAACAACTTCATACTTTCTATAATAAAAGGATGAGGAATTTGAGAAATATCTCGATTATTAATTTCTTTGCCACTAAAAAAAGTAGCATCGAGAAAAGCATAATCTACTTTTTTTATTTCATCTATAATTTTTTTATCCCACTTACCCCATTTGTCAATATCTGGTATAAAAAGTGCTTTTTTATGTGGCCCTACAATTGTATAACCAACCGTTTCAGAAAACTCATCTCTATGTGGCACTCTAAAAGGAATCACTTTTAAATTAGATGATAATTTTATTTCATTTTCGTTTTTAATGCCTTTTAAAAGTATATTTTTTTTTGATACTAACTGACTCCAAGGCCCATTATTTTTTAAAAAATACTCCATTTTAGGCATTGCATACACAGGTAACCTATCAGAATTCATTGCTTCTTTACCAAAATACATTAAACCTGTATAATGTCCAATATGTGCGTGTGTTAAAAAAACTCCATCAGGAATTTCAGTAGATTTTTTATTTAAAAAATTTTTAAGATTTTTTATTTGAGCAACGATATTGGGTGTAGCATCAAACAAATATTTTTTTTGATGCTCTCTATCTACAACTCCTAATGAAACAGCTTTTCTTTTAATATCTGGTTGATTAAATAAACCTACACAACATTTTTTATTACATGCAATTTGCGGAGAACCAGCATCTTGTACTGTACCTAATACAATGATAGAAACCTTATTTTTATTGGTTACTATTTCTTTTTTAACTATGTCTGATTTGTTCTTTTTAGAACAATCCGTTAAAAATATTGAAAAAATTATTAAAAAATATACTGTATAATTTTTTTTTTTCATTGATTATTTTTTTTATCTAACAGTAGTAAAACGGAATTCTCTCTTCTCTCTTCTCTCGAATAAACTTACGTCAACATTCCGCCATCAACAGAAAGTGTTTGTCCTGTAATATAGCTACTCATGTCTGAAGCTAAAAACACACAAGCATTGGCAATATCTTGTGGAGAACCTCCTCTTTTAAGCGGAATTCCATCTCTCCATCCTTGTACCGTTGCTTCGTCTAATTTGGCTGTCATTTCGGTTTCAATAAAACCAGGAGCCACCACATTACTTCTAATATTTCTAGACCCTAACTCTAAGGCAACCGATTTAGAAAAACCTACAATTCCTGCTTTAGAAGCGGCATAATTGGTTTGTCCTGCATTTCCTTTTAAGCCAACCACAGAACTCATATTAATAATAGATCCTTTTCGTTGTTTCATCATCGGTCTAATAACTGCTTTGGTTAAATTAAATACCGATTTTAAATTGACTTCTATCACTTTATCAAAATCGTCTTCAGAAATACGCATTAATAAATTGTCTTTGGTAATTCCTGCATTATTAATTAAAATATCAATAGATCCAAATGCAGCTAAAACATCTTTTGCCAATGCTTGAGCGGCATCAAAATTAGCGGCATTAGATTGGTATCCTTTTGCTTTCACGCCCAAAGCCGTTAATTCTTTCTCTAAGGCATTAGCAGCATCTACCGAAGAACTATAGGTAAAAGCTATATTTGCACCTTGTTTGGCGAATTCAATAGCGATTCCTTTACCAATTCCTCTAGTTGCACCTGTTATGATAGCTGTTTTATTTTCTAGTAATTTCATTTTTTAAATGTTGTTTGTTGATGTTCAAATATAATTCTTTTTTCTAATAAAAAATTCTCGTTGTACAACGAGAATTTTTTATGTATTTCATTTTAAAAAGAATCCGTTTTATAAAGTACTATCTTGTTCTTTACAATGATTATTTTTTTAATACAGTAGCTATCATTTCGCCAATTTTTGCTGGCGAATCTACTACGTGAATTCCGTTTGCTGCTAAAATTTTCATTTTTGCTTGTGCAGTATCATCAGCTCCTCCAACAATAGCTCCTGCGTGCCCCATTGTTCTTCCTGCTGGTGCCGTTTGTCCTGCAATAAAACCAACTACTGGTTTTCTGTTTCCATCTGCTTTTACCCATTGAGCAGCTTCTGCTTCTAGGTTTCCACCGATTTCACCAATCATTACAATGGCTACAGTTTCGTCATCATTCATTAATAATTCTACGGCTTCTTTGGTGGTTGTTCCTATAATTGGATCTCCTCCAATACCAATTGCTGTTGTAATTCCGTAACCTTGTTTTACTACTTGATCAGCCGCTTCATAGGTTAATGTACCTGATTTAGATACAATTCCTACGCGTCCTTTCTTAAAGATAAACCCTGGCATAATACCCACTTTGGCTTCATCTGGAGTAATAACTCCTGGGCAATTTGGACCTACCAATCTACAATCTTTATCGGCTAAATAGGCTTTTACTTTTACCATATCGGCAGTAGGAATTCCTTCGGTAATACAAATAATTACTTTAATACCTGCATCGGCAGATTCCATAATGGCATCAGATGCAAATGCTGGTGGTACAAAAATAATAGAGGTATCTGCTCCTACTTTTTCTACTGATTCTGCAACCGTATTAAAAACAGGTTTCCCTAAATGTTCTTGACCTCCTTTACCAGGTGTTACACCTCCTACTACATTGGTACCGTAATCAATCATTTGACCCGCGTGAAAAGTTCCTTCACTACCTGTAAATCCTTGTACGATAATTTTTGAATCTTTATTTACTAAAACACTCATTTGTATATTGTTTATTTATTTTTTCTTTTACAAAAATAATCTATTTTAAATTTTGAATGATTAAAAATCAACTATTTTTTGAAATTCTTTTTAAAGTTGCTAATTCTTTTAATTTTTCTCTTGATTCTGTAATCGGTGTGCCAAAATATGATTTTCCTCCAGCAACAGATTTTGTAACACCTGTTTGCCCTAAAATTATCGCTTTTTTTCCTATGGTAATTCCGCTAGTTGTACCTACCTGCCCCCAAAGCGTTACTTCATCTTCAATAATTACACAACCTGCAATTCCTGTTTGTGCTGCTATTAAACATTTTTTTCCTATAACGGTATCGTGCCCAATATGTACTTGATTGTCTATTTTAGACCCTTCTCCAATAATTGTATTTCCAGATACGCCCCTATCAATCGTACAAGAAGCACCTAAATCTACAAAATCTTTAACCACAACGTTACCTCCAGAAATAAGTTTGTCAAATCCTGTTTCTCTATTTTTATAATAAAAAGCGTCGGCTCCTAAAACAGTATTTGCATGTATGGTTACATTGTTTCCTACAATACAGTTATCATAAATGGTTACATTTGGATGAATAACACAATTTTTACCGATGATAACATTATTCCCAATAAAAACATTGGGTTGAATAATGGTTTTTTCTCCAATTACAGCACTTTCGGCAATACTTACTTTTGATGCTATAAATGGATTAAAATGTTTGGTGATTTTATTAAAATCGCTAAAAGGATCTTCAGAAATTAAGAGTGATTTTCCTTTTGGACAATCTACCTTTTTATTGATTAAAATGGTGGTTGCAGCAGAATTTAATGCTTTCTCATAATACTTAGGATGATCTACAAACACGATATCGCCTTTTTCTACCACATGAATTTCGTTAATTCCTGTGATTGTAAAATTAGGATCTCCAACAAAATCGATTGCTAATAAAGCAGCAATATTTTTAAGAGTTTGAGAGTGATTGAATTTCATATAAAACTATTCTTTTACTCTCTCTTGATAGGTTCCTTTTGCTGTTTCTATTTTAATTTTATCGCCTTCATTAATAAAAAGCGGCACGTTAATTCTTGCGCCAGTTTCTACAGTTGCAGGTTTTGTTGCATTGGTTGCCGTATTTCCTTTTACACCAGGTTCTGTATGTGTTACCTCTAAAATTACACTTTGTGGCATATCTACAGATAAAGGCATTTCATCTTCAGAATTAATAATAATAGTTACAATTTCGCCTTCTTTTAATAAATCTGGTGCATCAATAGTTTCTTTTTGTAAAGCAATTTGATTGTAATCTTGGGTATTCATAAAATGAAACGTATCTCCTTCTGGATATAAAAACTGAAATTTATGAGTTTCTACACGTACTTCATCTATTTTTCTACCTGCAGGAAATGTGTTATCTACTACTTTACCAGAGGTAACACTCTTCAATTTTGTTCTTACAAATGCGGGGCCTTTACCTGGTTTTACATGTAAAAATTCTACAATTTTATAAATATCATTGTTGTATTTAATACACAATCCGTTTCTAATATCTGATGTTGTTGCCATCTATTTATATTGTTTTTTTATCGATTAAATTTATTTTTTATCCTCCAAAATATCCTTTCATAATTCCTCGTTGAGAATTACGGATAAATTGAGTAATTTCATCTCTTTCTGGGGTTGCTTCCATTTCTGCTTCAATAATTCCTAAAGCCTGTGATGTGTTATAGTTTTTTTGATATAAAATTCTGTAAATATTCTGAATTTCTCTAATTTTTGAAGCTTCGAAACCTCTTCTTCTTAACCCGATGGAGTTAATCCCTACATAAGATAAAGGTTCTTTTGCCGCTTTTGTATAAGGCGGTACATCTTTTCTTACCAAAGAACCTCCTGATATCATTGCGTGATCGCCAATATGAATAAATTGATGAATGGCTGCTAAACCACCAATAATTGCATATTTACCAATAATTACATGTCCGCCTAAAGCAACACCATTAACCACAATAGAATTGTCTCCTAACACACAATCATGTGCGATATGAGAAGTTGCCATAATTAAACAATTTTCTCCTATTTTAGTTCTACCAGAAGCTTTTGTTCCTCTATTTATAGTTACGCATTCTCTAATGGTTGTATTGTCTCCAATAACGACTAAAGAATCTTCTCATTCAAATTTTAAATCTTGCGGAATTGCGGCAATAACTGCTCCTGGAAAAATTCTACAATTTTTACCAATTCTTGCTCCTTCCATGATGGTAACGTTAGAACCAATCCAAGTACCAGAGCCAATGGTAACATTATTATGAATGGTTGTAAAAGGTTCTATTACTACATTTCTTGCAACTTTTGCTTGAGGATGTATATACGCTAGTGGTTGATTCATAATTTATTGTTTTTTAACTATTTGCGCCATTAATTCTGCCTCAACTACTAATTTATTATTAGCATATCCATAAGCTTGCATATGGCAGATACCTCTTCTTATAGGAGTTATTAATTCACATTTAAAAGTAAGAGTATCTCCTGGTAGTACTTTTTGTTTAAACTTAACATTATTCATTTTCATAAAATATGTTAAATAATTTTCTGGGTCGGGTACTGTATTTAGCACTAAAATACCGCCACATTGTGCCATTGCCTCTACTTGCAAAACCCCTGGCATTACTGGTGCCCCAGGAAAATGACCTGTAAAAAAAGATTCATTCATAGTCACATTTTTCATACCAACAACATGGGTGTCTGATAATTCTAAGATACGATCAATCAATAAAAACGGAGGTCTATGAGGTAGAATGTCCATAATTTGATGAATATCTAATAATGGAGGTTGATTCAAATCATATTGAGGTACTTTATTTCGTTTTTCTAATTTGATGATTTTTGCCAATTTTTTAGCAAATTGAGTATTTACTAAATGCCCTGGTTTATTAGCAATTATTTTTCCCTTAATTTTTACTCCAACCAACGCTAAATCGCCAATAACATCTAATAACTTATGTCTTGCAGCTTCATTTGCCCAATGCAATGTTAAGTTATCTAAAATTCCATTAGATTTTACTTTAATGTCTTCCTTTTTAAAAGCTTTTTTAAGTTTATCCATTGTTGATGTCGATAATTCTTTATCAACATACACAATAGCATTGTTTAAATCTCCTCCTTTAATT
>CAMZMA010000278.1 GCA_947311815.1 uncultured Flavobacteriaceae bacterium | reverse complement strand
TGTTCGCACAAAGCGTATTTTGTATTGCCTGTTCCGTCATTTATAGCATGTACGATGCCTTTTTCTTTAAAAGTTTTAATGGTTCTATAGAGTGATATTGAACAGTTTTTTAAAAAATCTGAACGAACAACACTCTATAGAACCATTAAAACTTTTAAAGAAAAAGGCATCGTACATGCTATAAATGACGGAACAGGCAATACAAAATACGCTTTGTGCGAACAAGGTTGTAATTGTGAAATAGAAACCGATTTACACCTGCATTTTCATTGCACTAATTGTAATGAAACCAACTGTCTTACCGAACATAAAATACCGAAAATTAAAGTGCCAGACGGTTATATTGCTGAAAATGTAAATTTGGTGGTAAAAGGTATTTGTGATAAGTGTAACTCTTTTTAACCTTTAGCTACACAAGACTATACCTGTCTATCAATAAGAGAACCCCATAGCTATTACTCTCTTAAAAAAGTCAATAAAAAAATCTTGGGGTTTCTTCTCGAACCCCAAGATTTTAAATTTCATATACTTTACTAGACAATGCTTATTACGTTGATGTTTTTTTTATTCAATCATCACTTTTCTAGTCGTTTGTTTACCTCCGTTTATAATTCTTAATAAATATAAACCTTTGGCTACTTTATTGAATATCAATTTTTCAGAGAAATTTTCTGATACATTAAAAAAGTTTTTCTCACTAATTAACCTTCCTCTAATATCAAATAATTTTACCGAAACTTTATCAGTATTTACAACTTCTAGTTTTAAATTAAATACTCCTTTTGATGGATTCGGATATAAATTAAATCCATTAAACGCAAAATCTTCAATAGAAGCCGTAGCTGCCTCTACAATTAATGTATAGTCTTCAACTTCTCCATCAAAAGAGGTTTCACAAGATGATGGAAAAACAACAGTTGTAGGGTCTGTATATTTAGTGCTTACTCTCATAATGGTATTTCCTAAAATTGCATCATTTGGTATGGTTATAGACAATGGTGAGTTTGCTGTTGGTCCATTTGCTGTATTTGAAGCTTCTGCTAAATCATATTCTTCGCCAGTATCATCAAAACTACAGTTATGATTCCAATCAATCCAAACCTTCGTTTGTACTCTATAAGTTCCATCCGTATTTACATTTACCGTTAAATCATGAGCGTCACCACGTTTTACGTTGGTTGTCATTGCAGTATAATCGCTATATCCACTTGGTTTAGCAGAACTATTATTAATGGTATTAAATTGCACTAAAGTAGTACTTGTTTGAAACGTTGTATTTCCTGAAGATGCACATAAAGAGCAGCTTTGAGTTGTAAAACTAAACGCCGTAGAAAAAGTACCAGTACCACAATTATTTTTAGGTTTAACCCTCCAATAATATTGTGTTGTTTGATTTAATGTAGGACTAACTGTATATTGGTTTGTAACTACATTACTAGACGCTACAATATTTGTAAATCCGCTATCTGTTGCTACTTCTACATCATAAGACGCTACATTACTATCTGCTTGCCATTTTAAAACAGGTGTTAAAACTATATCAACAGCAGCATCTGCTGGTTCTGATAATGTTACATTTTGAAAAGTACTAGATTGTACATTTAAAATTACATCAATATTTTGAGCTATAGAAGTTGCCGTACCTACTACATTTATAGTATTCGGTTGCACTATTGCTCCGTCTAAATTACTAATAGTCATCGTTACTGTACCATTTGCATTGATGCTTGTAGGATTAAAAGTAACTGTAGATCCTGCAGGTTGCCCTGTAGATGATAATGTAACCGTTTCTGTAAAGCCATTAATAAAACTAAAATCTAAATTATAACTTGCTGTATTTCCTCCAGAATTACATACTGCTTGATCACCACTAGTATTGGTTACAATAAAAGTGGGGGTCGTAGAATTGATGGTGAAATCGGTACTATTAACAGCTAAAAAGATGTTTCCTGCGGCTTCTACCATCACTCTTGCCATTGTAGTTGCCTCATCTGGCACTGTAAATGTATAAGAACCATTATTAGCAACATTAGATGCTAACGTGATAGGATACGTAATCCCTCCATCTTTAGATAATTTAATATGTACGTTTTGTGTATTTACAGGAGCTGCTGTTGTATTGGCAACATCCCAAGTAATGGTTTGAGAAGTTCCTGTATCCCAAGTAACCGCAGTTGCAGGTGCTGTTACTGCAAAAGGGCCTGAATTTGCATCAACTGTAATTTTCATTAAATCTGAATGAGATTGTCCATTTAATCCTGTAGCTGTTGGTTGTCTATCTCTAACTGTTAACGCAAAATTTAAACTTCTAGCTACGGTAGAAACTGTTTCCCAAGCTGAACCAGATGCTGGGTTTGTTTGGGTTAAGTTACCGCTTACAATTCTACTCATTTTAGGGATATATCTATCCGATGAGGTCGTAGGATTTAAAGACCTTACCTGTGGCCCAGTAGTTCTAGTAGGACCAAAAGAAGAACCTGTAGTAGTTCCTCCTCCATCATCAATTTGCTCCCAACAGTATTCTAAAGTATCTCCAGCATCTGTATCTGTTGCCGAACCTCTTAACACATAAGCTGTTCCTTTTGGTATGGTATAATCTGCTCCTGCATTTGCTACAGGTGCATTGTTTGTTAAATTAACAGGATTGTTTGCTTGCCAGCAAGTTCTAATAGCCATATTATCAGAAATTTGCTTGATGCTATTATAATGAAAATAAGGATCACTATGTTGTTGTACATTAGAACCTGAAACAATACCTGCATATCCCATTATGGTAGATCCTGAACCTGGTTCTGTATTAACGCCATACCCTTCATTACTATGTGAAAATGTATGGTTTGCACCCATTTGATGGCCAATTTCATGTGCAACATAATCAATATCAAAAGTATCTCCTTGTGGAATTCCGTCTGCTGGAGAAGTAATACCTGCTCCTTTATTTAAATCAGTCGTTGAAACTGTGTCATCTACACACACACAACCTATACAACCTGCATTACCACCACCGCCAGAAGCACCAAACATATGCCCAATATCATAAGCAGCATTACCAATAGTATTGGTTAAGGTGTTTTGTAACTCTACATTCCAATTACTTAATGTCCCAGAATATGGATCTGTTGCTGCATCTGTATAGATTAATTGCGTAGCATCTACCAGTTCAAAAGTAATTGCCATATCGGTTTCAAAAACTTGATTCACTCTCGTTAATGTTGCGTTTATTGCCGCTAATGCATCTGCAACAGTACCTCCATGAAAAGAGGTGTATTCTCCGTTAACAGAGACAGCTATTCTAAATTTACGTAAAGTTTGATCGTTTGATGCTCTATTGGTTATTGAACTATTTGCATCATTTTTAACTTTATCTATAGTAGAGCAAATAAAAGCATCTGCCTCAATACCCATTTTAGATTGTTTATTATACACAATGTACGTATTAACATTGCCATCAACAGGTTGCATAAATACCATTGGTTTATTTACATAACTAATCATCGTTTGTACTCCTTTTGGAGACACGCTCATTCTAACAATTGCCCCAGAACCATCTGAACTGTACCCGATATACGATTTGATATTTGGGTATTTTGCAGCTAATGAAGGAGAAAACACGGGTGCTTCATACATATTAAAAGATTGTATTCCTCCTTTTTCGTTAGGTAAATTGATAATAGAAGTGCTGTTTTTAGCAGTTACACCTCTTAAAGATATGTTTTTTAATTCTTTTTTAAACGAATTAAAGTCTAAAGCTACTGTGTTGTAATTTTTCTTATCTAAAGAATTGATGGAAATTCCATTCAATGTTCCGTTAATCTTACTTTTTTTCCATACTTTAGTTTGAGCTGAGACTACAATGGTTATGATAAAAAAGAAAGCAGTTATTAAAGATTGTAATTTTAATTTCATACTCAAATATTTTAAGGTTGATATAGTCTCCAAATATACAGAAGATATTTATCTTTGCAAGATCATTATGAATAAAAAAATAGATTTAAAAGACCTAGATTTAAAAGATTACCAAGAAACTTGGGAGTATCAGTCTGAATTATTGCAAGAAATTGTCGCTATAAAAACAGCAAACCGTAAACAAGAATTCACAAAACAAACACCTAATTATTTTTTGTTTGTAGAGCATCCTCATGTATATACATTAGGTAAAAGAGGCGATCTGAGCAACTTATTATTAAACGAACAACAATTAAAAGACAAAGGCGCTACGTTTTATAAAATAAATCGTGGTGGAGATATTACCTATCATGGTCCTGGACAAATTGTAGGATATCCTATTTTAGATTTAGAAAATTTTTTTACGGATATTCATAAATATTTACGCCTTTTAGAAGAAGTTATTATTTTAACTATTGCAGAATACGGTTTAAAAGGCGAACGCAGTAAAGGAGAAACAGGCGTTTGGTTAGATGTTGGTACGCCGTTTGCGCGTAAAATTTGTGCGATGGGAATTCGTAGTAGCCGTTGGGTAACTATGCACGGTTTTGCTTTAAATGTAAATACAGATTTAGGCTATTTTGATAATATAATTCCTTGTGGTATTCGTGGGAAAGCTGTAGCTTCTATGCAATCTGAATTGGGTAAAAAAATACCGCAAGAAGAAGTGAAAGAAAAAATTTTAAAACACTTTAAAGAAGTGTTTGAGGTAGAAGCGTTTGTGTAAAAAAAGTGATGGTGAACGCAGTGAAATAATCTTTTTAAAATTAACAGATTGCTTCGTCCCTCGCAATGACGAAATGAATGATAGTTGTTTACTGACAACTTAGAGATTGCTTTGTTTCTCGCAATGAAGAGGTTTTATTGAATTGTTATAAAAGAGGTTTAAAACAAAGAGGTTGCTTCACTGCGTTCGGCAATGACGAGGCTCTATTTTTCTTCGTTAAAATACACTTTATAATATTTCATTTTTTTATCTTCATCGTACCCTCTTTCTAAATATTCTGACGATGCTTCTGGCGCATCAATATCTAACTGAATTTGAATATTTGTATCTAATTTAATGGTGGTTTTTAACTTGCTTTTTTCTTTTTTAAGCACCGCATCTGACACTTCAAAATTATTGCGAATAAGCACATCATTTAACGATTCGAAATGTTTTTTATAATCATCAAACATCGATTTATGTTTGTCTTCTTCAAACAACTCATCTTTAAAACTTTCTACATTTACAGATTCGTTTTCTTTAAAATAATCTACCGTATTCGCTAAAAACGTACCTTGTTCTTGCTTACCAAATTCGGGTTTTATAATTTCTTCTGAAAATTCTTTACACAACTCTAAATAATTTTGCGTGTACTGATTTCTATCATCTGCATATTTTACACTTAAAAAATTTTTAATCCAATATTGTGCATCATAATTGTTATTATCTACACTTAAAACCACAGTTCCTTCTGCATCCGTAGTATTTAAAATTAAACATCCTTTGTCTAATTTTTTGGTGCTAATTCCTTGCGTTACGGCTACATCAAAATTGCTATCGTCTTGATAGGTTTGAAAAAAATCGATTTTATTTTCTATTTTAAAAATTCCGATGGCTTCTGTAAGCACTTCTTTGTATTCAATTCCTTCAATAAACGCAACAATCACATCTCCTTTTTTAATTTGTGCCGAATTAGATTGCTCGTACAAATGATTCACCATGTTTTTAGAGTGTTCTACAAACGTATTCTCATCCTTAAAAACTTGCGACGAATAGTTGTTTAATTCATTCAAACGCACATCTGCATGATGACTAAAACGATAACTTTGGGTAACATTTGTAAATGGTTTTAGTAAAAACGGTAGCATTAATTCATACGTTTCTTCATCAAACCGAATTAAATTTTCTGAGAACACATTGTGCCCACTATTGTATTTATTCGCTACTTTATGAATGATACATTTGGTAATTTCTGCGCGTGTTTTTTTAATCATGATTATCAATTTTTAAGGATGACAAAAATAGCAGAAGTTTTAAGATATTTTTAATTAAAAGCGATAAATATATTTTATAAAATGTCATTACGAGTGTTCATTGAGCATATCTTAGCTGTCGGAAAACCAGGGCAACCCGTCTTTTAGAATGAGATTGCCACATTCGTACCTCATTCGCAATGACATAAGGCTATTTCACTATTAGATGCAAAAAAAAGACTTAATTCTTAGTGTATCATAAACGATTTTTACAACTCTAATTTTAATTGATCGGGTAAAAGTTTGAATGTTTTTCGATGGTATTTTGTCGCTCCAAATTTTCTGATAGCGTTTCGATGTTCTTTGGTTGGGTATCCTTTATTTTGTTGCCAATTGTACATGGGTAATTCTTGGTGAATTTTTTCCATATATTCATCTCTATACGTTTTTGCCAGTACAGAAGCTGCAGCAATACTCATAAATTTTGCATCGCCTTTTACAATGGTTTTATGCGGAATATCTTTGTAATTTCTGAATTTATTGCCATCAACAATAATAAACTGAGGTGCTACCGAAAGTACATCAATCGCTCTGTGCATTCCTGTAATAGAAGCTTGTAACACGTTTAACGCATCTACTTCTTCTTCATGGATAAATGCCACCCCAAAGGCCAAGGCATATTTCTCTATAAAAGGACGTAAAAGCTGTCGTTTTTTTTCTGATAATTGCTTCGAATCATTCAGCAATTCGTGTTTAAATCCTTCAGGTAAAATAACCGCAGCTGCTACCACAGGACCAGACAAACAACCTCTACCTGCTTCATCAGTTCCTACCTCTAAAGAAAAATTGCTATACTTAAATTGTAACATGTTTACAAAGAAAAGAATATTTAACAATTCTGATGATAATTATTAGTATTTATTATCGTTTAATTATTTTACATTTGTCACTGTAAAAAATCTTTATGAAAAACTTCTTATTTTTTATTATTTGTTTTATTTCCTTAGGAAACCTTACCTCGTTTTCTCAGAGAAAGCTAAAATTCGATAAAAAAGAATTACTGAAATCAAAAGGAAAATTCAACATGAATCCTAATGATTCTCTTAACAACAGTAGTGAAATTAAAGTAAAATTAAGTGGTAAAACAAAATATACAGATTACCGCATCATTTCTCATCAAAATGACACCATTTATATTGACACTACTTTAAACATAAAAAAACATTATACATTTAACTTTTTACGAAAAGATAATTTTGAGTTATTACCCTTTCAAAATCAAGGACAAACCTTTACCAAATTAGGATACGATTTTAGTAAACTTTCTCGTTTTCCTGATATTGGTTTTACTGCAAAACAATTTGGACTTATAAAACTTGAAGATATCAACTATTACGAAGTCCCTACACCAACTACCGAAATCTTATACCGAACAGGTTTAGAACAAGGGCAAGTTTTAGAAACGTTATTTACTCTTAATTTTTCTAAAAGATTAAACGTTTCTATCGCTTACAAAGGACTGCGTTCTTTAGGACAATACCGAAGATCATTGGTGAGTTTGGGTAATTTTAGAACCACTTTTCATTACAAAACCATCAATAATAAATACAGTGCCAAAGGTCATATTGCTACTTTTGATCATTTGGGGCAAGAAAATGGCGGACTAACACCTACCGCATTAACTGCCTTTACAACAGACGACCCAGACTTTAAAGAACGAGGAAGATTAGATGTGAATTTAAATGATACTGAAAACACTTTTAAAGGAAGTCGATTTTATTTTGAGCACGATTACAAACTATTTGCAAAAAAAGATACCGTACATCATACCGATTTTAGCAACTTAAAAATCGGACATGTATTTACTTCCGAAAACAAAAAATACACGTTTAATGAAACCTTAGCAACTCCTTTTTTAGGAGCAGCGAGTACCGCCAATACAGCAATAAACGAATCTGTAGAAAACACGATAACAAACAATCAAGTTTTTATAGAATTTAACTCAAAATATGTATTAGGAACTTTTAGAGCAAGAGCAGATTACACAAAATATTCCTACGGATATGACACCATTTACAACGCCAATTTACACACCATCAACAAAATAAAATTAGCAGGAAACTCAGCAAGTGTTGGCGCAGATTGGAAAGCGAAAATCAAAAACTTTCAACTCAACGCAAGTGCCACAATAACGCCTGGGCAAGCAAGATTATCTGGCAGCGATTTTAGAGGAGAAATGCGCTATAAAAAAGATAGTTTATTCACTATAAAAGCACGTATCTTGATCAACTCTAAATTGCCGAATTTTAATTTTTTACTTTTTCAAAGTACCTATAACGATTATAATTGGCAAAACAATTTTAGCAATGTAAACACGCGTAACATTGGTGGAAGCATCGATACAAAATGGGGAAATGCTTCCGTAGATCTTAGCAATATTAACAATTACACCTATTTTGATAGTAACAACAAACCGCAACAAGCAGGCGTAAACATTACCTATTTGAAAGTAAAAATTTCTAACGAGTTTACCTTAGGTAAGTTTGCTCTAAACAACACTTTTATGTACCAAAATGTTAGTAGCGGAAGTACTGTTTTTAGAGTACCAGAATTAGTGACTAGAAACACCTTTTATTATTCTGTTTATTGGTTTAAAGGCAAACCGCTACAAGTACAAATAGGCGCAACATTTAACTATTTTACCAAATACAAAGCCAATGCATACAATCCGCTTTTGGCAGATTTTACCTTGCAAAACACCACAGAAATTGGCTATCCAACTATCAATGTATTTTTTAATGCACAAGTACGTAGAACCCGTGTTTATTTTAAAGCAGATAATATAAGCTCTTTATTTCTACAAAAAAACTATTTTTCGGCACCCAATTATCCGTTTAGAGATTTTGTAATTCGCTTCGGATTGGTTTGGAATTGGTTTATTTAATTTTTATTGATGATTACAGACACACACACACACTTATATTCAGATCAATTTGATGATGATCGATCAACAATGATGCAACGTGCAAAAGATGCAGGAGTTTCTCGTTTTTTTATTCCTGCTATTGATAGCGAAACCACACAAGCGATGTTCGATTTAGAAAAACAATTTCCGAAGGATGTTTTTTTGATGATGGGATTGCATCCAACATCCGTAAAAGAAAATTATCAAGAAGAATTGGCACACGTAAAAAACTGGATAGATAACAGAGATT
The DNA here is from genome assembly GCA_947311815.1 of uncultured Flavobacteriaceae bacterium. Classification (GTDB taxonomy): domain Bacteria; phylum Bacteroidota; class Bacteroidia; order Flavobacteriales; family Flavobacteriaceae; genus Polaribacter. The sequence goes on along the minus strand of CAMZMA010000278.1, from coordinate 1,370 downwards.
TTGTAGGCATCGGTGAAATTGGTATCGATTTGTATTGGGACAAAACCTTTTTAATACAACAACAAGACGCTTTTAGAACGCAAATACGTTGGGCAAAAGAAAAAAAATTACCTATTGTAATTCATTGTAGAGATGCTTTTGATGAGATTTTCGAAATCTTAGAAGAAGAAAAATCAGCTGATTTATTCGGTATTTTTCATTGCTTTACAGGAACTATTGAACAAGCAAAACAAGCCATTTCATACAATATGAAATTAGGAATTGGTGGCGTGGTTACCTTTAAAAATGGTAAAATCGATACATTTCTTCATGAAATTGATATCAAACACATCGTTTTAGAAACAGATTCGCCCTATTTAGCGCCTACTCCATTTAGAGGAAAACGCAACGAAAGTAGCTACATTACCAAAGTTGTTGAAAAACTAGCAACCATTTATAATCTCTCTTTTGATGAAATTGCCGCTATAACCACACAAAATTCTAAAGACGTTTTTGGAATCTAAAAAAACAGCATACTACAAAACCCCTATTGGAACTGCAAAAATTGTAGGCGATAAAAACGGCATACAATCAGTTTCTGTATTAGATGATGAAAAACATGATTTCTCGACTGCGCTCAAAAAAACACCAAAATGTTTGCAAGAGTGCGTACAGCAATTAACCGAATATTTTAACGGAACCCAAACCGAGTTTACAGTAACACTAAATCCACAAGGAACAGCGTTTCAGCAAAGAGTTTGGAAAGAACTTCTAAACATTCCGTACAATAAAACGCTCACATATTTAGAACAAAGTAAAAAATTAGGCAATGTAAAAGCCATAAGAGCCGTAGCAGCTGCCAATGGTAAAAACCCAATTTGGATTCTCATACCGTGTCACAGAGTTATTGGTTCAGACGGTTCTTTAACAGGTTATGCTGGCGGACTTTGGCGTAAAAAATGGTTACTAGCTCATGAAAATCCTGTAAAACAACAATCGTTGTTTTAATAAAATACAGTAATATAACTTTTCTTTCTCATTTGATTTTGTAAATTTTATCGAACTAAAAATAAAGAACATTAAAACGATTCCTTATTTTTAGAACGTTGGCAACATGCTAAAAAAACCACCGAACTTAAAATTAAGACAAGGAAATAAAACAAAATATTCTCGTCAGTAAGCGACTTACCGTGGGTAATTATCAAGATAAATTAACATTACATTTAAAATATAACTATATTTTTAGTTTAAACTAAAAATATAGTTATATTTGTTGCTTAATTAATATTTTATATCTATGAAGCATTTCCTTTTAACTATCTTTTTTTTATCGTGTAGCTTACTTACAGAAGCTCAAACAGCAAAATATTTTAAACATCTCGTTTTTCGAG
>CAMZMA010000277.1 GCA_947311815.1 uncultured Flavobacteriaceae bacterium | reverse complement strand
GAAATCATCAATAAATATGATGAAACAAGATTAGCAGATATATTGTTTCAATACGGCGAATTAAGAAATGCAAGAGCCTTAGCAAAAACAATTGTTGTGGCAAGAAAAGAAGAAAAGATTACCACAAGTTTTCAGTTAAAAGAAGTGTTAAAACTTCATTTACCGAAAGCCAAAGAACATAAGTTGTTAGCACAGATATTTCAAGCAGTTCGCATTGAAGTGAATCAAGAATTAGAAGTGCTAAAAGAGTTTTTAGAGCAAATCCCCCAGCTCTTAAAACCCGAAGGTAGATTGAGTGTAATTTCGTACCATTCTTTAGAAGATAGATTGGTAAAAAGATATATAAGAACAGGTTTATTTAGCGGTGAGCCCAAAAAAGATTTTTATGGAAACATAAAAGTACCCTTAATAAAAGTTGGAAAGCTAATAGTACCAGCCCCCGACGAAATTAGTTTAAACAATAGGGCTCGCAGCGCTAAATTAAGAATTGCAACACTAAAAGAAGAACGTGTCAAAAGTTAAAAAAGGAATCTATAATTTTTTAAGAGGAAGTTTCTTGACAGATGAGTACGCTTCTAAAAATTGGCGCATCATCATTTTTGTTGTGGCACTTTTGCTTTTTATGATTAACAGTGCGCATAGTATTGATAAAAAAGTAATTCAAATAGCAAAACTCAATAAAAAGAAACGAAAATTAAGAGCAGAATATGTGGATACTGGCACCATATTAATGCGGATGAAAATGGAATCTACCATTCGAGGAAAAGTAAAAAAAAGAGGTTTGAAGCCTGCAAAAACACCACCAAAAAAAATAAAAGTAATTTATAAAAACGATTAAAATTGGCAACTCAAAAAAAAGGCATACTTACAAAATTCTACATTGTAGCTGCTTTTATGACGCTTTTTTTAATAGCAATTGTTTTTAGAGTCTTTAATATTCAGTACGTACAAGGAGACAAGTACAGAAAACTTTCTTCAGAAAGAACCATCAAACAAGATACTATTTACGCTAATAAAGGAAACGTTTATGCATCAGACGGCAATTTGTTAGCAACTTCGATGTCTAAATACACCATTCGGATGGATGTAATGGCAGTAAAAAGCAGTGTTTTTGAAAAAAACATGGACGCTCTTGCAACGTCTTTGTCAAAAATGTTAGGAAAATCTAAAACACATTACAAGCAAAAATTAAGAGGTGCCAGAAAGCGAAAAAACAGGTATTTATTAATCGCCAGAAATGTAGGTTATAATGATTATGTAAAGATGAAAACCTTTCCGATTTTTAAATTGGGAGTATATAGAGGTGGTTTTATCGCACAACAAAAAACAGTAAGAGCACATCCTATTGGTAAAATTGCCGAAAGAACTATTGGTTATGATGATTTTAGAGGAGAAGTAGGGGTAGAAGGTGCTTTTGCTGATTATATGCAGGGTGTAAATGGTTTGCGATTAAAACAAAAAATTGCCAAAGGACAATGGAAACCGATTAATGATGTCAATGAAAAAGAACCTATTGATGGTAGAGTTGTGATAACAACGATTGATGTAAATATACAAGATATTACGCATCATGCATTGTTGCGTCAGTTAGAGTATTTCGAAGCAGATCACGGTTGTGCGGTGGTGATGGATGTAGAAACAGGCGAAATTAAAGCCATTTCTAATTTAGGAAGAACTTCAAAAGGCACCTATTACGAAAAAAGAAATTATGCCGTTTGGGAAAATCACGAACCTGGTTCTACTTTTAAATTAGCAAGTTTAATGGTGGCTCTAGATGATAAAGTGATTGATACTTCTACGGTTATTGATACCAAAAAAGGGGTGCTATTTGTAAATAAAAAGAAAATAGAAGATTCTCACAAAGGTGGTTATGGTAAAATTTCTGCGGCAAGAGTTTTAGAAGTATCATCGAATGTTGGGATTGTGAAAATTATTAAAAAACACTACGATAAAAATCCGAAAAAATTTGTCGATAAAATAAAACACTTCGGATTGTCAGACAAAACAGGTGTAAAAATTAAAGGAGAAGGAAGACCGTATATTCCAAATCCGAAAGAAAAAACATGGAGTAAAATTTCATTAGAATGGATGGCTTGGGGTTACGGAGTTTCGTTAACGCCACTTCAAATTTTAACGTTTTACAATGCGGTTGCTAACAATGGTAAAGTGGTAAAACCTCGTTTTATCAAAGAATTACGTGTGGGTAATAAAACCGAAAAAGTATTTAAAAAAGTGGTATTAAAAGAACGAATTGCTTCGCAAACCACTTTGAATAAGGTTAGAAAAGTACTAGAAAATGTTGTAAGAAAAGGGACTGCAGAAAATATTTATTCTCCTAATTTTTCGATGGCAGGAAAAACAGGAACAGCTAAAAAATGGATTCCGAAATACAAAAACAAAGAAGGAAAAACAGTATATGGTCATTATTCTAACAAGCATTACGTAGCCTCTTTTGCTGGTTTTTTTCCTGCGGATACACCTAAATATTCATGTATTGTGGTTGTTCATGATCAGAAAAAATAAAAAGGATATTATAGCGCAATAATAACAGCTAAGGTTTTTAAAGAAATTGCTCAAAAGATTTTTACCACAACACCGATTGATGTGCAATCTGTACAAGCAACTTATCAATTTAAAAAGATTGACAATCAATATAAAAAATACGACAAGAAAATTAGCAAACGATATACCATCATACCCAATGTAAAAGGAATGACAGGAATGGATGCAGTAGCATTGTTAGAAAATATCGGATTAAAAGTACGTTTTTCTGGAACAGGAAAAGTGACTTATCAATCTCTTGCTAAAGGGCAAAAATTAGTAAAAGGAAGTACCATTATTTTAAAACTAAGTTAGTTGATACAGTTAAAAGACATCTTACAAAATGTAACCATCATCAATATGTATGGAAGTATTGATGTGTCTATCAATCAACTGGTTTTTGATTCGAGAAAAGTGTCTGATAAAGATGTTTTTATCGCTCAAAAAGGATATACGGTTGATGGGCATCAATTTATAGACAAAGCTATTCAATTAGGAGCAAAAGTAGTTGTTTGTGAAAATGTTCCGTTACATAAAAACAAAGAAATAACGTTTGTTCAAGTGGTAAATGCAAATGTTGCTTTGGCAATTATGGCGGCAAATTTTTATAAAAATCCGTCATCAAAATTACAATTAATAGGTGTTACAGGAACCAATGGTAAAACAACAATTGCCACACTGTTGTATCAATTATTTACCAAAGCAGGTTATAAAGTAGGCTTGTTATCTACCGTAAAAATTTTGGTTGCAGATGTTGAGTATAAAGCAACACATACCACGCCAGATTCGTTAACCATCAATCGGTATTTAGAAAAAATGGTTGCAGCAGGTGTAGCGTATTGTTTTATGGAGGTGAGTTCTCACGGAATTCATCAAAAAAGAACTGAAGGATTGCAATTTGTAGGTGGTATTTTTACCAATCTAACGCACGATCATTTAGACTATCATAAAACCTTTGCAGACTATAGAGATACTAAAAAACAATTTTTTGATGCATTGCCAAAATCGGCATTTGCACTGGTAAATATCGATGATAAAAATGGTGATTTTATGATGCAAAATACCAAAGCATCACAAAAAACCTACGCACTAAAAACAATGGCAAATTTTAAAGCCAAAATTTTAGAAAAACAATTATCGGGCACGTTAATTTCTGTGGATGGAATGGAAATTTGGACAAAATTAATAGGGGCATTTAACATCTATAATCTATTAGCAATTATAGGAACAGCCACATTATTGGGGTTAGAAAAATTAGAAATTTTACGCTTGGTAAGTGAGTTAGAAAGCGTAAGTGGTAGGTTTCAATACACTATTTCTAAAGGTGGTATCACGGCAATTATAGATTATGCACACACGCCAGATGCGTTAAAAAACGTATTGCAAACTATCGAAGAAATAAGAACAGGTAATGAGCAAATAATTACGGTTGTAGGTTGTGGCGGCGATAGAGATAAAACCAAAAGACCGAAAATGGCACACATTGCATCGCAATTAAGTACGCAAGCAATTTTTACTTCGGATAATCCGAGAACAGAAAATCCGCAAATTATTATTGATGAAATGGAAGCGGGAGTGCAACCAGAAAATCAGCAAAAAACCCTGTCGATTGTAGATAGGAAACAAGCCATTAAAACGGCGTGTAAGTTTTCTAAACCAAAAGATATTATTCTCATTGCAGGAAAAGGACACGAAAATTATCAAGAAATAAATGGTTTAAGAACACATTTTGATGATTTTGAAGTGGTAACCGAATGTTTTAACCAATTAAATATATAGTAAAAAGATGTTGTATTATTTATTCGATTATTTAGAGAGTCAATTCCATTTTCCTGGGGCTAGTGTGTTTCAATTTATCACCTTTCGGGCAGCAGCAGCATTTATGTTGTCTTTGTTGGTTTCTACTATTTACGGAAAAAGAATCATCAATTTTTTAAGAAATAAACAAGTAGGAGAAACAGTTAGAGATTTAGGTTTAGAGGGGCAAACTCAAAAATCTGGCACACCAACAATGGGTGGAATTATTATCATTTTAGCAACATTAATTCCGGTGTTGTTGTTGGCAAAGTTAGAAAATATTTACATCATCATTTTGTTAATAACCACGGTGTGGATGGGAATAATTGGTTTTATTGATGATTATATAAAAGTATTTAAAAAAAATAAAGACGGATTAAAAGGAAAATTCAAAGTTGTTGGGCAAGTAGGTTTAGGAATTATTGTGGGTTCGATGCTTTATTTTCATCCAGATGTTGTGATTAAAGAACAGTTACCAAAAAGCGAACAAATAACACAAATTAACGGAAAAAAATTGGTTTTTGGGGCTGCTCATAAATCTACAAAAACAACCGTTCCGTTTTTAAAAAACAACGAGTTAGATTACGCAAAAGCATTGAGTTTTTTAGGAGATGGATATGAAAAATACGGATGGATTGTCTTCATTTTTATTGTCGTATTTATTGTAACAGGAATTTCTAATGGCGCTAATTTAACAGACGGAATTGATGGTTTAGCAGCAGGTTCATCAGCAATTATTGTCATTGCTTTGGCAATTTTTGCGTGGGTTTCTGGTAACATCATTTTTGCCGATTATTTAGATGTCATGTATATTCCAAATTCTGGTGAAATGACCGTGTTTATTGCTGCTTTTGCAGGAGCTTTAATTGGTTTTTTATGGTACAATACATATCCAGCGCAAGTATTTATGGGAGATACAGGTAGTTTAACCATTGGTGGTATTATCGCAGTTATTGCGATTGCGATTAGAAAAGAATTATTGCTTCCCATTTTGGCAGGAATCTTTGTGGTAGAAAACCTATCGGTAATTATACAAGTGTTTTATTTTAAATACACAAGAAAAAAGTACGGAGAAGGAAGACGAATTTTTAGAATGGCGCCTTTACATCATCATTATCAAAAAATGGATTACCACGAAAGTAAAATTGTAGTTCGTTTTTGGATTATAGGAATATTATTGGCAGCAGTTGCTATCATAACCTTGAAATTAAGATAAAACATAGAGTCAGTCAATCTTTTGTAAAAAAGAAAATGAATAAAAACAAGAAACATACAGCAGATAAAAAATCCTCCTTTGAAGGATTAAAAATGCTTGTGATTCTTGGAGGAGGAGAAAGCGGTGTAGGAGCTGCAATTTTAGGAAAACAACAAGGTTTTGAGGTGTTTGTTTCTGACAAAGGAAACATCAGTAAAAAATACAAAGACGTTCTTTTACATCATGAGATTGATTTTGAAGAAAATCAGCATACAACATCTAAAATTTTTAACGCAGATGTAGTTGTAAAAAGTCCTGGAATTCCAGATAAAGTACAACTCATTCAGCAGTTAAAAGAAAAGCAAATTTTGGTAATTTCTGAAATTGAGTTTGCTGCACAATTTACAGATGCAAATACCATCGGAATTACAGGTTCTAACGGAAAAACAACCACTACAATGTTATTGCATCATGTATTAAAAAATGCAAAATTAAATGTAGGAATGGCAGGTAATATTGGCGATAGTTTTGCAAAACAAGTAGCCGAAAATACCTATAAAAATTACGTATTAGAGTTGAGTAGTTTTCAGTTAGATGGCATCGAAAAGTTTAGACCTCATATCGCCATTATCACCAACATAACTCCAGATCATTTAGATCGATATGACGATGATTTTAATCAATATATCAACTCAAAATTTAAGATTACAAAAAACCAAACAGCCCACGATTATTTAATTTATGATGCAGATGATGCTGCGATTAATCAATGGTTGCAAAACAATACAGTACACGCACAATTAGTACCGTTTTCTATCCAAAAAAAACTAGACTACGGAGCTTTTTTACAAGAAGATAATATAATAACAAACATAAATACCCAACAATTTACAATGCCAATATCAAACCTAATATTACAAGGAAAGCACAATACCAAAAATGCGATGGCAGCTACCATGGCAGCACAATTATTAAAAGTTAGAAAACAATCTATCAAAGAGAGTTTGTCAAATTTTGAAGGAGCAGAACATCGATTAGAAAATGTAAAAAAAGTAAGAGATGTTTATTATATAAATGATAGTAAAGCAACCAACGTAAACGCTACTTTTTACGCCTTAGAATGTATGGATAAAACCACGGTGTGGATTGTAGGCGGTGTAGATAAAGGAAATGATTATACAGATTTGTTGCCTTTGGTAAGAGAAAAAGTAAAAGCGATTGTTTGTTTGGGTTTAGACAATCAAAAAATTATAGAAACCTTTGGCAATGTGGTAGATATAGTTGTAGAAACGGTAGGAGCAGAAGAAGCGGTAAAAGTATCGCAAAAATTGGCAGAAAGAGGAGATGCTGTATTGTTGTCACCAGCATGTGCAAGTTTCGATTTGTTTGATAATTATGAAGATAGAGGAAGACAATTTAAACAAGCAGTGAGGAATTTGTAGATTTAGTTATGAGTTATGAGTTATGAGTTATGAGTTGTGGATTGACATTGTTTTCGGTTGAGCGTACCTGCCTATCGGCAGACAGGGTCGAAGTAACTTGTCATTGCGAATGAGGCACGAATGAAGCAATCTCATAAAAAAAGTAACCTCATAATAATAAAAATAAAATACCTCTTTTATAAGAAGTAAAAAAATAAAATGAAAACCATTTTTAATCACATACAAGGAGATAAAACCATTTGGGCAATTGTTGCTATGTTGGCAATATTTTCGTTTATGCCTGTGTATAGCGCAAGTACCAATTTGGTATATGTGGTAGGTTCTGGCTCAACGTTCGGGTATTTAATCAAGCACATGGTATTATTAATTATGGGATTTGCAATTATTTACGGAGTTCATAAAATTCCGTACAGATATTTTAGCGGAGGTTCTGTACTCATGTTGCCCATTGTTATTTTATTGCTGATTTATACTTTGGCACAAGGAACAACTATTGGAGGTGCCAATGCAAGTAGATGGATTCATATTCCGTTTGTAGGTGTAGGTTTTCAAACATCAACCTTAGCAGGATTGGTTTTAATGGTATATGTAGCAAGATATTTGGCGAAAAACAAAGAAAAAGAAATTGTTTTTAAAGAAAGTTTATGGCAATTGTGGTTGCCAGTAGCATTGGTTTTAATATTGATTTTACCCGCAAATTTTTCTACTACAGCCATTATTTTTACGATGATTTTAGTAGTCACTTTTATTGGCGGATATCCTGCAAAATTTTTAGGCTATATTTTAGGGATGGGATTGTTGTTTTTCGCCTTATTTGTATTAACAGCAAAAGCGTTTCCAGAGGCGATGCCAAATAGAATACAAACATGGCAAAATAGGATAGAAAATTTTTCTGATGACAATGCCAAAGAAAATTACCAAGTAGAAAAAGCAAAAATTGCAATAGCAACTGGCGGAATGATGGGGCGTGGTCCAGGGAAAAGTGTGCAAAAAAACTTCTTACCGCAATCATCATCAGATTTTATTTACGCCATTATTGTAGAAGAATACGGGTTGATAGTTGCTTGAAAAATAATTGGAAAACCAACACCGATAACCAATAAAGTACCGAAAATAGTAGTT
>CAMZMA010000276.1 GCA_947311815.1 uncultured Flavobacteriaceae bacterium | reverse complement strand
CTGCAGGTTGTGTATCGTCTTGCGTAACTTGCTTGCTGTATTTATTTAATTCCATTTTAACTGATTTCTACTTTTGTTTATCAAAAATAATTTTTTACTTCTTTTTTAGGTATTTATTTCTCGTTAATACATTATTTTCATCTTCTTAAAAAACAATATTACTGCCTGACAAACAGATAAATAACCATTACTATATACAATATTCAAAAAACTGTTTTTATAAAAAAACCTGTATCTAAATTGACACAGGTTTTATATTTTACACATAATTAACTGTATCAAATTTTTATTGATATAATAATGACGCTACTAATACGATTAATTTGTTTCATCTTTTTTAAAATAGATAAAAAAAAAGCTTTCCTAATTAGGAAAGCTCTTATATAATTATGTATAAAATCACTTCCCTATCCTTGTAAAATAATTACAACGACAATAATAGAAATGATATTTAAAATTTGTTTTTTCATTTGATACGACAAATATTTAGAATAATTTTTGAATTATCCTACCTTTTTTTTAATTTTTATTTAAAATTATATAATAGTGCTTTGACCTAAGTGAATGTTCATGAAATTCAAATTACTATCCTCTTGATTTCCAATATAATCCGCTATAAAATCACCTACTTTTTCGGTAGAAAACGGTTTTTTCGCATTAATATCTTGAGTTGTGATTCCTAATTCTAACGATTTTTCTACCGCTCTTTCAATAGATTCTGCTTCTTCATGCAAGCCTAAATGTTCTAACAACATAGCTACAGATAAAATAGATGCCAAAGGATTTGCAATATTTTTACCTTTTGCTTGCGGATAAGAACCGTGAATCGGCTCAAACAAAGCGCTCTTTTTTCCAACAGATGCAGAAGCTAATAACCCGATAGAACCACCAATTACACTCGCTTCATCAGAAATAATATCGCCAAAAAGGTTTTCAGTTAAAATAACATCAAATTGTTTCGGGTTTAAAATCATTTGCATCGCAGCATTGTCAACAAATAAATATTCTAAAGTAACATCTGGGTATTTTTTTGCCAATTCGGTAACTGTTTTACGCCACAAACGAGAAGTTTCTAACACATTCGCTTTGTCTATCAAAGTCACTTTTTTACGTCTGCTTTGTGCTTGTTTAAACGCTAAATGAGCAATTCTTTCTATTTCTTCGACAGAATATACGCATCCATCAAAAGCAGATTTACCATCTTTACTTATTTTTTTTTCTCCAAAATAAATTCCGCCTGTAAGCTCTCTAAAGATAGAAATATCTGTGCCTGCAATAATTTCTCTTTTTAATGGAGAATTTTTTAACAATTTATCATACGCTTTTACAGGTCTAATATTACAAAACAATCCTAAAGTACTTCGTAATTTTAACAAACCTTGTTCTGGGCGAATTTTTGCATCAGGATTATTATCATATTTAGGGTCTCCAATCGCACCAAATAAAATAGCATCGGCTTGTTGACATAAAGTAATCGTTTCATCAGGTAGCGGATTTCCTGTTTTGTCAATAGCACATGCTCCCATCATCGCTTCTTTAAATAAAAACGTATGATTATAAGTATCCCCTACCGCTCTTAGTGCTTTTTTTGCTTGTTCTATAACTTCTGGCCCGATGCCGTCTCCAGGAATTACTGTAATATTATATTTCATTTTGTTAGAATTTCTTATTATAGTGCTGCTTCAAAAGCAGCTATTTTTTCTTTTTTACTGATTAAAAAATCAATATCATCATAACCATTTGTCATACAAACTTTCTTATACGTATCAATATCAAAGGTAACATTTCCTACGGATGTTTTTAAAGATTGTTTTTCTAAATCGACAATTATTTTAGTTGATGGATTTTCTTGAATCTCTTGTAATAATTTTTTTAAAAATTCTGATGATACTTGTAAAGGTAATAACCCATTATTGAGTGCATTTCCTTTAAAAATATCGGCAAAAAAACTGCTGATGATTACTTTAAATCCGTAGCCAACCAACGCCCAAGCAGCATGTTCTCTACTCGACCCACATCCAAAATTATTACCTGCAACCAAAATACTTCCTTTAAACTCTGTGTTATTTAACACAAAATTTGTATTAACACTTCCATTTTTTAAGTATCTCCAATCTCTAAAAACATTATCTCCAAAGCCTTTTTTATCGGTAGCTTTTAAAAAACGTGCAGGAATTATTTGATCAGTATCTATATTTTCGGTTGGCAACGGAATTGCAGTATCTGTTAATTGTATAAATTTTTCCATTCGATTAATGTTTTGTAATATCTATAATTTTACCGTGAACTGCTGTTGCCACTGCCATTAAAGGACTCGCTAAAATGGTTCTTGCTCCTTGCCCTTGTCTTCCTTCAAAATTTCTGTTAGAAGTAGATACACAATATTCGCCTTCGGGTATTTTATCATCATTCATTGCCAAACAAGCAGAACAACCTGGTTCTCTTAATTTAAAACCTGCTTGGGTAAATATTGTATCTAAACCTTCTTCTTGTATTTGTTTTGCTACTCGTTGCGACCCTGGTACTAACCACGCATGTACGTTTGTGGCTTTTTGTTTGCCTTTTACATAATTGGCAGCTATTCTAAAATCTTCAATTCTAGAATTGGTACAACTTCCTAAAAACACATAATTAATCGATTTTCCAATCAAGGTTTCGCCTGCTTTAAAATTCATATACGCTAATGATTTTTGAAAAGAATCATCCGTATTTAAAGGGATTTTTTCTGTAATTTTTATACCCATTCCTGGGTTTGTACCATAAGTAAGCATCGGTTCTATATCTGCTGCATCAAAAGAATATTCTTTATCAAAAACGGCACCATCATCAGTAGGTAAGGTTTTCCAATAGGCAACTTTTTTATCAAATTCATCGCCTTTTGACGCAAATTCTTTTCCTTTTACATACTTAAAAGTGGTTTCATCAGGAGCAATCATACCGCCTCTTGCGCCCATTTCTATGCTCATATTACAAACGGTCATTCTGCCTTCCATAGACATTTCTTCAAAGACATTTCCTGCGTATTCACAGAAATATCCTGTTCCAGAATTTGTGCCTAATTTAGCAATAATGTATAAAATTACATCTTTTGGTAACACGCCTTTTTTGAGTTTTCCGTTTACGTTTACTCGTAAACTTTTCGGTTTTTCTATCAATAAACATTGGCTTGCAAACACTTGTGCTACTTGACTGGTACCAATACCAAAAGCAATCGTACCAAAGGCTCCGTGCGTAGAAGTATGACTATCACCACAAACCATGGTCATTCCTGGTTGTGTTATGCCTAATTCGGGAGCAATTACGTGTACAATTCCATTATTTTCATGCCCTAATCCGTATAAAGTGATGTTATTTTTTTTACAATTTTTAGTCAATTGTTCTAATTGCAAACGAGATAATTTGTCTTTTATAGGTAAATGTTGATTTATAGTTGGCGTATTATGGTCGGCAGTTGCTACAATTTTATCAGGTCTTGCTACAGGTATTTTTCGTTCTTCTAACTCGTTAAACGCCTGCGGACTGGTAACTTCATGAATTAAATGCTTATCGATATATAAAACTTGTGGACCGTTTTTTACGGTATCTACCACATGTGCATCCCAAACTTTGTCAAATAAGGTCTTTCCCATTAGGCTATATTTACTTTAGAATATTTATTGACTTCTTTCATGATTTGATGAATATCTTCATCGATTATTTCTTTTTGTCTATCGGCAAATTGTAAGAAAATGCCGTAAGCAGCATCTAATTGCACTTTGGTTAATTCGTACCCAATATTTTTAGCTCTATATGCCAACGCTGCTCTTCCGCTTCTGGCGGTTAATACGATTGAGCTTTCTGAAACTCCTACATCAGCAGGATTCATAATTTCATAGGTTTCCCTATTTTTTATCACTCCATCTTGATGAATTCCTGAACTGTGTGCAAAAGCATTATCGCCTACAACGGCCTTGTTTGGCTGAACAATCATTCCCATTTTATCACGCACCATATGACTAGTATCGTACAATAATTGCGTATTGATATTGGTATCTAAACCTAAATACGGATGCTGTTTTAAAATCATAACCACTTCCTCTAAAGCAGTATTTCCTGCTCGCTCACCTATACCGTTAATGGTACATTCTATTTGGCGTGCGCCATTCATAACACCCGCAATTGAATTGGCTGTTGCCAATCCTAAATCATTATGACAATGGCAAGAAATAACCGCTTTTTCAATGCCTTTTACGTTTTCTTTTAAGTATTTAATTTTATCGCCATATTCATTTGGCAAACAATAGCCTGTTGTATCTGGAATGTTTAAAACCGTTGCACCAGATTTGATAACTTCTTCACATACTTTTGCTAAAAATTCATTATCGGTTCTACCCGCATCCTCTGCATAAAACTCTACATCATCAACAAAATTCTTTGCATAAGAAACAGCTGCTTTCGCTCTTCTAAGTACTTCATCTTGCGAACTATTAAATTTAAATTTTATATGAGAATCACTTGTGCCAATTCCTGTATGAATTCTAGGTTTTACAGCGTTTTTTAAGGCTTCTGCTGCTACTTTTATGTCATTTTCTACCGCTCTAGTCAGACCGCAAACAGTAGCATTTTTTACTATTTTTGCAATTGCTTGTACTGATGAAAAATCTCCTGGACTCGAAACAGGAAAACCCGCTTCTATAATATCAACGCCCATATAATCTAATCGTTCTGCAATGACTAATTTTTGCGTTGTATCTAACTTACATCCTGGAACTTGCTCTCCATCTCTAAGCGTTGTATCAAAAATGGCTACCTTATTATTTTGCATCTATTTAAATTATTTTCTTTTAGTTAAAAACAAATGTATATATTGGCTTATCTAAAATACGTGCAGAACTATTAACAATTACGATGTTAAGAGTAAAAAAAATACATACGACTATTTGATTAACAGAATTTTATGAAAAGAAACATTACATTGTCCAATCTTCAAAAAGACCCTCTTTTTATATTGATTAAATCGTTGTCTAAATCTGAAAAAAGACAATTTAATTTATACGTTGGACGATTAGGAGGCAATGTAGATGCTAAATTCTTTTCACTTTTTAAATTTTTAGATAAGCAAAAAAAATACGAAGAGAAAGCTATCTTAAAAACAAATATTGTAACCAAATTACAATTAGCCAATTTAAAAGCACATTTATACAAACAAATTTTAATTAGTTTGCGGTTAAATCCATCACATAAAAATATTAGAATTCAGTTAAGAGAACAATTAGATTTTGCCACTATTTTATATCAAAAAGGGTTGTACAAGCAAAGTTTAAAACTTTTAGATAAGGCAAAAAAATTAGCCATAGAAAACGAAGAAAAAAACATTGCTTATGAAATTGTAGAGCTCGAAAAAGTGATAGAAAGTCAATACATTACTAGAAGTATTGATACCCGTGCTGATGAGTTAAGCTTACAAGCAAAATCGCTTAGTTTACAAAATGTAATTACAAGTAAACTATCTAATTTATCACTTCAATTATATGGTATTTTATTAAAAACAGGCTATGTTAGAAATGACGAAGAATTACAAAAAATTAACGATTATTTTGCAAAAAAATTGCCTGAATATGAGTATGAATCTCTTGGATTTAGAGAAAAACTTTGGTTATACAAAGCACATTTATGGTACAGTATTTTAACGCAAGATTTTTTACAAAGCTTTAAATTTGCTAACAAATGGATAGATTTATTTAAAGAAAATCCGAAAAACATTTCTTTGCATCCTGTGTTTTATTTGAAAGGAAAAAATTACTTATTAGAATCACTTTTTTTTGTCAAACATTCTGTAAAATTTAAAAAAGAACTAGCCTTATTTAAAGAAGAAATTGACCAACAAAAAATACCTTTAAATAATAATACCGAAATTTTAATTTTTCAATATTATTATGCAAATCAATTACATTTACATTTTTTAGAAGGCACTTTTTTTGATGGAGAATATTTAGTACCCATCATTAATGAAAAAATTGAAACCTATAAAAATCAATTAGACTCACATCATATCATTGTACTATATTACAAAATTGCCTGTTTGTATTTTGGGATGGGTAAAAATGAAGAATGTATCCGTTATTTAAATAAGATAATTCGCTCTAAAAACATTCGAGTTGCCGAAGATTTACAATGTTTTGCAAGGGTTTTAAGTTTAATTGCTCATTACGAATGCGGTTTAGATTACGATTTTGAGCGTCAATTTAAAGATACCTACAAATTTTTATTAAAAATGGAAAATTTGCAAGAAGTACAAAAAATATTTATTACTTCTATTAGAGCTTTAGGCGATGTGTATCCTCATGAAATTAAAAAAGAATTTAAAAAAATTTACGCAACATTAAAACCTTTTGAAAATCACCCCTATGAGAAAAGAGCTTTTTTATATTTAGACATCCTCTCTTGGTTAGAAAGTAAAATCTACCAAAAATCAATAGCAGAAATTATTCAACAAAAAGCACCTAAATAACCTTATCAAATTACAGAAAATTAATTATTTCGCTAGTTAATTTTGATTTCTAAAAACATTTTTGTTTAATTTTTGAATATTCAATAAAAACACCTTTTTTACATCACATTTACTCATAAAAACTTTTTCATTAAAAAAAATACGATACATTTGCATTGATGTTTATAAACAGTTTACATACCTACTTCACAAACTCCACAATAATTGTGGCAGATGCAACACGCACTATTAGTACTACAATTACCCTTTAGGGGTTATTTTTACACATATAAATTTAGGACACACTTTATCGATATTTATCGATAAAAAAAACACAAACACAAACAAACAACAAAATAAAAGCATAAAATGAAGGTTTTAAAATTCGGAGGTTCATCCGTAGCAAACAGTCAAAATATAACAAAAGTTCTTGCCATTGTTCAAGATCTTTCTAAACAAACAAAAATTTGGGTAGTGGTTTCTGCATTCGGAAAAACCACCAATAAATTAATTGAAACAGCACATAAAGCCGTACAACAAAACGAGCAATATTTACACCCATTTAATGAAGTAAAAAATCTTCATATAGACGTTGTTAAAAATTTAATTTCTGCTGATAAACAAAAAAACGCCCTTTTATATGTAAAAGATATTTTTAATCAATTAGAAACCTTGTTTAAAGGATGTTTTTTATTACAAGAAATCACTCCTAAAACGCTGGCAATTATTAGTGGATTTGGCGAATTATTATCTTCTTATATTATTTCTGAAGCTGCAAAATCAACAATGAATGCAACTTACAAAGACAGTAGAGAATTGATTATCGCTTCAGAAAACCATCAAAAAGCAATGGTGAATTTTGAACAAACAGAAAAAAAATGTCTCGATTTTCATAAGAACAACCCTTTTCAAGTGAGTATTTTACCTGGTTTTATTGCAGGTACAAAAAACGGACAAACCGTTACACTCGGTAGAGGTGGTTCTGATTATTCTGCCGCTATTTTTGCTGCAACTTTACAGGCTGATGAATTACAAATTTGGACCGATGTAAGTGGTATGTTTACTGCCAACCCAAGTTTGGTAAAACAAGCCTTTCCTATCTCTCAAATTTCGTATCAAGAAGCGATGGAATTGTCTCATTTCGGAGCAAAAGTATTGTATCCGCCAACTATTTTACCAGTCTTAAAAAAGAAAATTCCGATTGTCATAAAAAACACTTTCGAACCTTTGCATACAGGTACAGAAATTAGTGCTAAAAACTCAAAGAAAAATCCTGTAAAAGGAATTAGTCATATAGAAAACATATCACTTTTAACCGTACAGGGAAGCGGTATGATTGGTTTAAGTGGTTTTTCTAAACGCTTATTCGAAGGACTATCAATAGCAAAAATAAATATCGTTTTAATTACGCAAGCTTCTTCAGAACACTCAATTTGTTTAGGTGTTTTTGATGAAGATGCCCAAAACGCAGCAAGGTGTATTCATGAGGTTTTTGAATTTGAAATCAATCAACAAAAAATTAGACCAACCATTGTAGAGAAAGGAATGTCAATTATTGCGTTGGTTGGCGATCAAATGAAAAACCACCAAGGTTTAAGCGGACAAATGTTTAGTTCTTTGGGAAATAACAATGTAAATATTAGAGCGATCGCACAAGGAGCTTCAGAAAAAAATATTTCGGCAGTTATTGCTAGTACTGATGCAAAAAAAGCACTAAACGTATTGCATTGGCAATTTTTTGAAGATAAAATAAAACAGTTAAATCTATTCATTACAGGTGTTGGCAATGTGGGCGAAGAATTTATAAAACAAATTCATCAACAAAACACATACTTAAAAGAGCAATTAAAATTAGACATTCGTATTATAGGAATTTCTAATTCTAAAAAGCTTTTTTTTGATGAAAATGGCATCGATATAACACATTGGAAAACATACCTAGAAAATGGAGAGAAAACAAGTTTAGAATTGTTTTTTAACAAGGTAAAAGCATTAAATTTACGCAATAGCATTTTTATTGACAACACAGCAAATCAATCTGTTTCAGAAATTTACGAAAACTATTTATCTAATAATATTGGTGTCGTAACTTGTAATAAAATTGCTTGTGCTTCTAGCTTAGAAAATTACAAAAAACTAAAGCTAACAGCCAAAAAATACAATGCTCCATTTTTATACGAAACCAATGTTGGCGCAGGATTACCAATTATTGACACCCTTAAAAATTTAATTACCTCTGGCGATAGAGTGCATAAAATTCAAGCCGTTTTATCAGGCAGTTTAAACTTTGTTTTTAATAATTTTAACGATAAAACAACCTTTTATAATGTAGTTAAACAAGCGCAAAAAGAAGGCTATACAGAACCTGATCCTAAAATAGATTTAAGCGGAATAGATGTTGCCAGAAAAATATTGATTTTAGCCAGAGAAAGTGGCTACGATTTAGAACTTTCTGACATTAAAAACGATTCTTTTTTACCTCAAAAAAGCTTAAAAACAACTAATAATGATGATTTTTATGCTACTTTAACCGAATATGAAACACATTTTCAAGAAATTTATAAAAAAGCTGCCGATAAAAACTGTAAATTAAAATACGTAGCAACATTCGAAAACGGAATAGCAAAAGTTGGCTTACAACATATCGAAAGTAATCATCCTTTTTACAATTTAGAAGGAAGTGACAATATTGTACTATTTTTTACTGATAGATATCCAATAAATCCGCTACAAATAAAAGGTGCTGGTGCAGGTGCAGCCGTTACCGCTTCTGGTATTTTTGCTGATGTAATTCGAATAGGAAACCAATAAAATCATGAAAGAAATTAAAATTTTTGCTCCCGCAACCGTTGCTAATATTTCTTGTGGTTTTGATGTATTAGGCATGTGTTTAGACACTATTGGCGATGAAATGATTATCAGAAAAACATCCAAAAAAGGTGTTCTTATCAGTAAAATTGTAGGACAAGTTTTGCCTTTAGATATTACAAAAAATGTTGCAGGTGTTGCGGCTTTGACTTTGTTAAAAAATATAGAAACCCCTTTTGGTTTTGATATCGAAATTCATAAAAACATCAAACCTGGTAGCGGAATCGGTAGTAGTGCTGCCAGTGCAGCAGGCGCTGTTTTTGGTATCAATAAATTATTAGGAGAACCTTTTTCTTTGCAAGAACTCATTCCTTTTGCCATGGAAGGCGAAAAATTAGTAAGCGGTGTGGCTCATGCAGATAACGTTGCTCCTGCCCTTTTGGGTGATTTTACGTTGATAAGAAGCTACAAACCTTTAGATATTATAAAAATAACTGCTCCGAAAGAATTGTATGCAACTGTTATTCATCCGCAGATAGAAATAAAAACTTCGGATGCCAGAAATCTTGTAAAACAAACTGTTTCGCTCAATAAAACGATTGCACAAATGGGAAACATCGGCGGATTTATTAGCGGATTATACACCGAAAATTACGATTTAATTGGTCGTTCTTTACACGATGAAATTGCAGAACCTTATCGAGCTACCTTAATTCCTGCTTTTGAAAACCTCAAAATAGTAGCAAAAAAGGCAGGTGCTTTAGGAAGCGGAATTTCAGGTTCTGGACCTTCTGTTTTTGCATTGAGTAAAGGAAAAGAAACCGCAATTGCTGTAAAAAATGCATTTGCAACAATTTATAAAAACAAGTCTATTGATTTTGAAATTCACGTTTCTAAAATAAATAGCGAAGGAATAAAAATAATACGATAATTATTATTAGCGATACGTAAAACAAAGTAATCTACAAAAAAACAAAAGATTGCCATATTTGTACCTCATTCGCAATGACAAAAAAAACAACAAAATGAACTATTACAGTTTACACAAAAAAGCTCCCAACGTAACTTTTAAAGATGCCGTAGTTAATGGATTAGCACCCGATAGAGGCTTGTATTTTCCAGGAAATATCACTCCTTTATCAAACCATTTTATCAAAAATATTGATGAATATTCTAACCACGAAATTGCATTTAAAGTAATTGAACAATTTGTAGGAAACGATATTTCTAAGGAACGATTACAAGAAATCGTTTCAGAAACCTTGTCTTTCGATTTTCCTGTGGTGGCTATCGATGAAAATATCGGAACTTTAGAACTTTTTCATGGGCCAACAATGGCGTTTAAAGATGTAGGAGCACGTTTTATGGCGCGTTGTTTGGGAGAATTTACTTCGACTACGCTCAGTAACCGTACTTCGACCCTGTCTGCCGATAGGCAAGATACGCTCAGTAACCGTACTTCGGATGCTACCACTAAAAAACAAAAAAACCTTACCGTTTTAGTAGCTACTTCTGGCGATACAGGTGGTGCAGTTGCCGATGGTTTTTTAGGCGTACAAGGTGTAGATGTTGTCATCCTTTATCCGAGTGGAAAAGTAAGTGATATTCAAGAAAAACAACTCACTACGTTAGGAAAAAACATTACTGCTTTAGAAGTTGACGGCGTTTTTGATGATTGCCAAGAAATGGTAAAAACTGCCTTTTTAGATGCTGAAATTGACAGAACATTAACCTCTGCAAACTCCATAAACATTGCTCGTTGGTTGCCGCAAATGTTTTATTTTTTCTTTGCATACAAACTATTACACAAGCAACATAAAGAGCTTGTATTCTCTGTTCCTAGTGGAAATTTTGGTAATATTTGTGCAGGATTAATGGCTCAAAAATTAGGATTACCCATCAAACATTTTGTAGCAGCAACCAATGTAAATGATACGGTTCCTAACTTTATGGTTAACGGAAATTACAACCCAAAACCATCAAAAGCAACCATTTCTAATGCGATGGATGTTGGAAATCCTAGTAATTTTATCAGAATACAAGAAATTTTTAACAACGACTTAGTATCCTTAAAATCGGCATTTTCTTCTTATTCTTTTACGGATGATGAAACGCGTGATGCTTTATCAAAAATCTATCAAAAATCAACATACATTGCAGATCCACACGGAGCAGTGGGTTATTTAGGATTAAAAAAACACGGATTAAAAGAAAACGAATATGGTGTGTTCTTAGAAACAGCGCACCCTGTTAAATTTTTAGAGATTGTAGAAGATACTTTAGGTGTTTCTGTAGCAATTCCTACACAAATAAAATCGGTTTTAAACAAAGAAAAAAAATCTATCAAAATTACTTCTTACCAAGATTTGAAAGCTTTTTTAAACAGATAGTTTGTACTTTCTGTAAAAATTAACCACTTCGAAAGCAGGTTTAAAAAAAACGTTTGTGCCAACTTTTATGCGCAGGTACTTCCCAGTTTTTTTCTAAATCTTCTTTTGTAGCTACCATATTGTTAAAAACAACTGTATCTTCAGTAATTTTCCCTTCTTTTACAAATTGCTGAAATTGAGGTAGTTTTACAAGGTTTATATGCTCGCCATCTTTAAAAGATACATTCATTTTGTCTAATAAATCGATGTTAAAATCAGCTTCTAACTCTCTGATAAATCGTACAGAAGAATCGATAGAACAACCAGAAACATTATTAAAACCTTCATCTACTGCCAACACCAAAAACTGATTGTATTTAATAGTGAACGAACCTTTTAAATCATCGCCATGGCGTGTCCAAGTATTAACAAATTCGGTCGATTTTTTTGTAATAATTGCTATTTCGTTTTCTGTAAATGCTCTATTGGCTTGGTACACCCAAACTCTTGAATGATTGGGTAAATTTTTATATGTTGTGTACATTTTAGGCGTATTTTTTTTATTTTAGATTGACAAAACCTAAGGATACAAAGATAGCAACTTAATTTGATAAGGTTAATGAAATTGCGGGAATAGCTGTGTGTTTTTTAAACTTACTGCTTAAAAACTTAAATTGATGCCATTTACCAACTGAAAATATCCATGTTTTTTTATTTTTAATGGCTATTAATCCTTTAAAAACTGGTGCTATATGAGTTTGCCTAATTTTTTGTTTTGTTTTACTATCTTTAAAAGTAACTTCATAAAAATTCGAAGGAATACTTAACCATTCTAAACCAACAAAAAAACCTTCTTTAGGGTACTCAATATCAAACTTTGCTACATCAATTTTTATTTTTTTACTATTCTTTTTTACCTTTATGATTAATTTTTGAGTCAATATATCATCCAAAGGCTTCCCTGTACTTTCATCTATTGAATAAAAACGAAGTCTAAATTTTACATTTTTTTTATAAAACCTACTCCTATTTAAATGAATGACAACCTCTTTTAAATAAGGCGTTTTATCATATTTTTCATCATATTTAAAGAACTTTGTTACAATCCAAGGATATCCTTTTATTCCAGCAAAAACAAATCT
>CAMZMA010000275.1 GCA_947311815.1 uncultured Flavobacteriaceae bacterium | reverse complement strand
TATTGGAAATGGGCTTTTTAAACCTAATATGACTTCTATCATTTCTCATATGTATAAAAATCATCCAGAAAAAAAAGATGGTGCTTTTACTTTATATTATATACCTGCTAATCCAAAGCCCCAAGACCAGTGGTATTTTTCTCCTAAAGTACCACACAGTAAAATTCCTAAGAAAGCTCCAGCATTAACACCCATATAATATAAAGTAAAAGCACCATCTTTTTTTTCTGGATGATTTTTATACATATGAGAAATGATAGAAGTCATATTAGGTTTAAAAAGCCCATTTCCAATAATTAACGCACCAATACCTAAATACAAGAAGTTTTCGGTTTCGAAAGCCATAAATAAATGACCAAGTGTCATAACAATAGCTCCGTAAACTACTGCCATTCTATAGCCAATTTTATTATCAGCAAGCCAACCGCCAATAATAGGCGTAATATATACTAAAGATGTGTAGGTGCCGTACAAAGCTAAAGCTCCTTTACGTTCCCAACCCCAACCAGGATTCATTCCTGTAATAGATGATGTTAAAAATAAGACTAATAAAACACGCATTCCGTAGTACGAAAAACGTTCCCACATTTCGGTAAAAAATAGGACAAATAATCCTGCGGGATGTCCTAATACTGGAGATTCAAAAAATCTATCTGTTGATGTTGTACTCATAAAATATAATTTTTGTTAGTAAAATAGTATAAAAATCAAAACTCATATTTATTAAAATATGAGTTTATGTATGTTTAATTGTCTGCTAAGTTGTATCCTTCGGTATCTGTTTTAATATCATGTTCATCATCTTCAACACCATGAGTTAAAACTTCTAATTTTTTCTTATTGTTAAAACTAAAAGACCTAATACTACACTAAAGATAGCAATTCCTGTAAAAATTTTAAATTCGCCTAAGCTTTCAGACCATTCGCCTAATAAACCTGCTAGTTTACTTCCAAATCCTGTCATTGCAAAATAAACACCCATCATAAGTGAAGCGTATTTTACTGGAGCTAATTTTGTAATAAAAGAAAGTGCTACGGGTGATAAACAAAGCTCTCCAATAGTACGAAATAAATATGCTAAAACTAACCAATACATTGCTGATGTTCCTGTTGATTCATATTGTGCAGTAGCTCCTGTCATAAAGAAGAAACCTAATCCCATAATAATTAAACCCACAGTCATTTTAAATAATGACGAAGAAACTTTACCAGCAAGTTTTCTTCTTGCCCATAAAGCGGCTATTGTTGTACCAAAAAATATGATAAACATAGCATTTATAGATTGAAACCAAGAGGCTGGAACAACATTGCCAATAAATGGTAAAGAAAAAGAAAGTGTTCTGTTTGTCTTTTCCATTGTATAAATGTTCATTAGTCCACCAGCTTGTTCAAAAGCTCCCCAAAAAACGATAACTAAGATAAAAGATAAGAATAAAACGATTACTCTATCTTTTTCTATGTTAGTTAGAGGTTTATTCATTAACTCTTTACTACTCTCTGTAGCTCCTAAAAAATTACCAACTTCTTTCAGATATTTTTGACCTAAAACGTATTGAAGAATTCCTAAAGCCATTCCAATTCCAGCTAATCCGAATCCATAATGCCAACCATACACTTCTCCAACAGTACCTACAATTAAACTAGAAATAAACGCTCCTACATTAATACCAATATAGAAAATGGTAAATCCTTTGTCCCTTCTAATATCACCTTTTTTATACAAACCACCAACCATGGTAGATATATTAGGCTTTAACATACCGACTCCCATCACAATAAGGATAAGACCAGTATAAAATGCCCACATTTGTTCAACAGCTAAAATACTATGCCCCAATAAAAGTAAAATACCTCCGATAAGTACCGATTTTTTTTGACCTAAAACTTTATCGGCAATAATTCCTCCAGGGATAGACATTACATAAACCATCATGGTGTACCATCCGTAAAGAGAAAGTGCATCACCATTTGTCCATCCTAAGCCAGCATTTTCATCAGATGTTTTTGCTACAAGGTATAAGACTAAAATTGCACGCATTCCATAATAAGAAAAGCGTTCCCACATTTCTGTAAAAAACAATACATACAATCCTATTGGATGCCCAAATAATTCTTTTTGATGTGTTTTAATGTTGTTGCTGACATATTTTTTTGTTTAGTTATTTAATAAATGTTTTTCAATAAAGTTTGTCATTTTTGTAAACAAATGCAAACGGGTATTTTGCCCTCTATAAATACCGTGAGTTCTGTCTGGGTAAATTGCCCAATCAAATTGTTTGTTGGCTTTTATGAGTGCATTAATCATTCTCATAGAGTTTTGAACATGTACATTATCATCACCAGAACCATGAACCAATAAATAGTTTCCTTTTAATTTTTCTGCATGGTTTAAGGGTGAGTTTTCATCGTAACCACTTGCGTTTTCTTGCGGAGTTTGCATATAGCGTTCTGTATAAACCGAGTCGTAAAAACGCCACGAAGTAACAGGAGCAACAGCTATTGCGGTGTTAAAAATGTCGTTTCCTTTTAATATACAGTTGCTACTCATAAATCCGCCATAAGACCACCCCCAAATTCCGATTTTATTTTTGTTAATGTAAGGTAATTCGCCTAATTTTTTAGCAGCAGCTATTTGATCTTCTACTTCGTATTTCCCTAATTCTTTGTAGGTCATTTTTTTAAAATCACGACCTTTGTACCCAGTTCCACGACCGTC
The DNA here is from genome assembly GCA_947311815.1 of uncultured Flavobacteriaceae bacterium. GTDB lineage: Bacteria > Bacteroidota > Bacteroidia > Flavobacteriales > Flavobacteriaceae > Polaribacter. The sequence continues at coordinate 3,617 of CAMZMA010000275.1, read as the reverse complement.
AATACAGACAACAATCATCCCTTTTTGCACTAACATTTGATGCCAATAATCATTAGCGCCATTCCATGTGTTTTTTACATATTGCGACCCTGGTCCTGAATATTGATACATAAATAAAGGGTATTTTTTATTGGCATCAAAATCCAACGGTTTTATCATATACATGTTTAAATTTTCTCCGTTTATGTTAATGGTAGAAAATTCTTTCGGACTTATTTTATATCCTTTTACTTTTTCTTTTAAAGTAGCATTGTTTTTTATCGTTTTTAAAACAGTGCCTTTATCGTTTCTAAGCGTAAACACATTGGGTGTATTTGCATCAGAAAACGTGTTGATAAAATAGTTTAAATTTTTACTAAAAGCAGCATTGTTATTTCCTGTAGCGTTACTTAGCAATTGCTTTTTCTTACCGTTAATACGGATGCTATACACACCTCTATTAATAGATCCGTTTTCTACCGATTGATAATAAATGGTTTTTTTCTTTTTATTGTATCCGTAATAAGAAGTCACATCCCAATTTCCTTTGGTTACTTGACACAATAATTTACCGTCTTTTTTGTAGTGATAAATATGATTGTATCCATCTTTTTCACTCGTCCAAATAAAGCTATTATCATCTAAAAAAGTTAAATCGTCGGTAATATCTACATAGGCTTTGTCGGTTTCTTGTAAAATAAGTTTTGGTTGTAGGTTGTTTACATCAACAAAAAACATTTTTAAATCATTTTGATGACGATTTAAAGTTCTTACCGATAAAAGATTCGCATCATTTGTCCAATTAATTCTGGGGATGTATTCATAAGCTCCTAAATTCACTTTTTTCGTGTTTTTTGATGCTAACTGATACATATGTAAGGTTACGTTTGCATTTTTTTCTCCTGCTTTTGGGTATTTAAAAACCAATTGAGAGGGATATAAATTAGTGCCTTGAATATCCATAGAAAATTCGGGTACTTTACTTTCGTCAAAACGTAAAAATGCAATGTTTCTACTGTCTTTACTCCATTCAAAAGCTCTTACAAAGGCAAATTCTTCTTCATACACCCAGTCTGTAATTCCGTTGATGATAAAATTTTTCTTTCCATCAGATGTAATTTGAGTTATTTTATTGGTACTCAAATCTTTAATAAAAAGATTATTGTCTTTTCCGTAGGCTACTTTTTTACTATCGGGCGAAAAAGTAGGTTCTTGAATGTCTTTACCAATTAATTGTATTGTTTTTGATGCGATATCATAACTGTAAAATGTGCCGTAAAAAGAATGACGAAATATTTTTTTAAATTTCGTTCCTAAAATCAATTTTGTTTCATCATTATTAAATGAATACGATTCAAAATACCGAATATCTTTTAAATCTTTACTATCAACAATTGTTGTTACTTTTTCTAAAGTTTTGTAGTTGTATTTATCTACGGTAGAGCCTGTTTTTGAGTAGTTTAAAAGAGAGTAATAATCGCCATTCATAGCGTCTAAAGCATTCATGTATTCGCCTCTAAACGTGCCGTATTTCCAAATATCTTCTAATGAAATATCTTTTTTTTGAGCTTGCATAAAAGTAGATATTCCAATAAAAAGTAATAAGAGTTTTTTCATTTGTGTGGTATATTCTAAAAAGTTTGTCAAGTTTACGGAAAAATCAGCAAAATATGCGTTAAAAATTGAGAAAAATTGAACTTATCATTCTATTTTATTCTAATGATTTATATTTGCGATTACTACTTAAATAAAAAAAACGAATGTCTAAATTAATAACAGGTTTTTCTAAATTTTCTAAAGAAGAGAAAATGAATTGGTTAGCGAATACTTTTTTTGATGATAAAAAAACTACTGTAAACACGCTTAAACAATACTGGAATTCTGACAAAAAATTACAAAAATTACACGATGATTTTATAGAAAATACCATCACTAATTTTTATATGCCGTACGGTGTTGCCCCAAATTTTATTATTGATGATAAAGAATACGTCGTTCCTATGGTGGTTGAAGAAAGTTCTGTAGTAGCTGCAGCTTCTTTGGTGGCAAAATTTTGGAGTACTAGAGGAGGTTTTAAAACTACCGTGATTTCTACCACAAAAATCGGACAAGTGCATTTTATGTACAAAGGAAATAAAGCTGATTTACAAGATTATTTTTCTTCAAAAAAAGATGATTTATACAAGGCTACGGCATCCATCACCAAAAATATGGAAAAACGTGGCGGCGGAATTTTAAACATCGAATTAAAAGATAAAACTGCTCAATTAGATAATTATTACCAATTACATATTACGTTTGAAACCGTAGATTCTATGGGGGCAAACTTTATAAATACCTGTTTAGAATCGATTGCAAAAGCGTTTAAAAAAGAGGACATAGAAATTGTAATGAGTATTCTTTCTAATTATGTCCCCGAATGTTTAGTAAGAGCAGAAGTAAGTTGTAAAATAGAAGATTACGGAACAGATAACCCTGAAAAATACGCACAAAAATTTTATCAAGCCATACAAATTGCCAAAGTAGAACCGCACAGAGCCGTAACTCATAATAAAGGAATTATGAACGGAATTGATGCTGTTGTGTTGGCTACAGGAAATGATTTTAGAGCAGTAGAAGCAGGTGTACACGCTTATGCTTCTAAAAACGGACATTATACAAGTTTAACCGATTGCGAAATTAAAGACGGTGTTTTTAAATTTTGGATAGAAATCCCACTAGCTTTAGGAACTGTTGGTGGTATGACAGGAATTCATCCAATGGCAAAATTATCGTTAGAAATGCTAGGAAATCCATCATCAAAAGAATTGATGTCTATTATGGCAACCGCAGGTTTGGCACAAAATTTTGCCGCTTTAAGAGCCTTAACAACCACAGGAATTCAGCATGGACATATGAAAATGCACTTGCAAAATATATTGACACAATTAGGTGCTTCGGATGATGAAAAAGCAATTGTTACCAAACATTTTGATGGTAAAACAGTTACGCATTCTGATGTGGTAGCAAAATTTAATGAGTTGAAGGAATGACTTCGACTACGCTCAGTCACCAAAACGACTGCGCTCAGTCACCGAAACGACTACGATAATAAACTGAACTCGGTGGTTGAGCGTAGCCGAAACCACAACTTAGTTAAATAGTATTAAATGAAATTTGTATGGTGGTTGAGCGAAGTCGAAACCACAACATATTATAGTGTTACTAATGTAAAGCGGAGTCGAAACCACAACTAAATAAAAGATAAAATGCCAAAAGGTTATACATATATATTAGAATGTTCAAATGGTAGTTTTTATACAGGAAGTACAATAGATTTAGAGAAGAGGATTATTGAACATCAAAATGGAAAAGGAGCAAACCATACAAAAAAACATCTTCCTGTAAAATTGGTTTATTTTGAAGAATTCCAAAGAATTGATGATGCTTTTTATCGAGAAAAACAGATTCAAGGTTGGAGTAGAAATAAGAAAATAGCATTGATAGAAAATAATTATAGGCTGAATTCAACTCATAAACGCGACAGTTTGGTTAAACAATAATTTTTCCATTGCAAATATAGGATTTTCAAAGTTAAGACGTTTTCTGGGTCTATTATTTAGCTTTGTTTCAATACTTTTGATGTACTCATCTGATAG
>CAMZMA010000274.1 GCA_947311815.1 uncultured Flavobacteriaceae bacterium | reverse complement strand
GATGATTATCGCGTAAGCGTTGAAAAGCAGGATTTGTATCTACATTCGGAAAACCCGCATCAATAATTGCCATTTGCATTGCTGCTCCTGTAAAACCTTGTTGATGTAAATACTCTCCGTGTAACATCGTTATTTGGTTAGAAGCATCGCCATAATTAAAACTATTGGTAATATCTGTAAATTTATCTTGATGATTTTGTGCCAGTTTTACGGATGTGGTTTTCCCTCCTATATTTAATGAATTGTCTGCAAATTCGATTGTATCTACAAAAGAAAAAATAGTTTTTAGCGCATTGATATTAGCTTGTGTCCCTTGAACGTGAATAGCGTTTAACCATTTAGACTTGGCTAAAACTGTAATTCCGTTTGCATTTTTAATCTGTAAATAATAGGTGCTTTCTACTGGAACATCTTTTTCATCTAAAGCAATACCTTGGCGAGTTCTTCTATCTAAAGATCGTTGCGACAACATACTAAGTGGATTTGCTAAAAAAGTAGCTGCGTTGGGTTTGTCTTTTAGATAAATCCACGCGTCTTCTTGTGCAAAAAGTTGCAAACTGAGAGTGAAAACAATAAAAAATAGCGTTTTTTTCATCCTTTTAATTGATGACAGCAATTTACTATTTTATTTTTAGTTCTTGGTTTCGTTTTCTTTAATAAAAAACAAAACCTTAGCACTCAAACCTCACAGGTTTTCCTCCTTCGGCGGATAAATGAAACCTGTGAGGTCTCTAAAATAAAGAAATTTTAATAAAAGTTAAGAAATTACTCCAGAGCCTAACAATTCGTCATCATGATACCAAGCAACAAATTGCCCTTCGGTAATAGCAGATTGTTTGTTTTCAAATTTAACATACAAACCGTTTTTTACCTTGTATAACGTTGCTTTTTCTAAGGCTTGTCGATATCTAATTCTTGCCAATACTTGCAAAGATTCTCCTGTTTGTAAAGCTACATCTATACGAATCCAATGCAATTCTTCGTTGTTTACAAAAAGTACATTTCTATACAAACCTGGGTGATTTTTTCCTTCGCCAGTATAAATAACATTTTCAATAACATCGGTTTCTATAACAAATAACGGTTCTTTTGTGCCACCAACTGCCAATCCTTTGCGTTGACCTTTGGTGAAATAATGTGCTCCTTGATGCAGTCCTACTATTTTTCCGTCTTTTTGACTGTATTTGTATTTATTAGCATAAAAAGCTAATTCTTCTTCTTCATTTTTAAAAGTAGGAATCTCTCTATTGTACACCTCAAAATCCGAAGGGATTTTCACAATAACACCTTCTTTAGGTTGTAATTTTTGTTGTAAAAACTCGGGTAATCGTACTTTACCAATAAAACACAATCCTTGAGAATCTTTTTTATCGGCAGTAATTAAATCGGCTTTTTTGGCGATTTCTCGTACTTCTGGTTTGGTGAGTTCTCCAATAGGAAACATCGCTTTTGCTAATTGTTTTTGCGAAAGTTGGCATAAAAAATACGATTGATCTTTGTTAGCATCTTTACCCGCCAACAATTTATAGACTATTTTTTCATCAATTTTTTCTTCTTCTTTTCTGCAATAATGACCTGTAGCAACATAATCGGCACCTAAATTAAGGGCGATGTCCATAAAAACATCAAACTTTATTTCTCGGTTGCATAAAATATCTGGATTGGGCGTTCGTCCTTTTTCATATTCATCAAACATATAATCTACAATACGATTTTTGTACTGCTCGCTTAAATCGACCACTTGAAAAGGAATACCGAGTTTTTCGGCAACAATCATCGCATCATTACTATCTTCTAACCACGGACATTCGTTAGAAATAGTAACCGAATCATCGTGCCAATTTTTCATAAACAGCCCGATAACTTCATAGCCTTGTTCCTTTAATAAATAAGCGGTTACACTACTATCTACACCGCCTGAAAGACCAACAATTACACGTTTCATTTTCATTTATTTTGAATGTGCAAAGTTACAAAGTTTCTGCGTAGTAATCATTTTTGAAATGATAAAGATCAGGGCAAACTCCTGTAAGAGAATTATAAGCTTCGGTATCCGATAAATTTGCCACGACAAAAACACCTCTTGCAGTAAAATTTTGTTTTACAATCCCTTGAAATACTCAATAACAGCTTTTCTAATATCGTAGGGTAATTCAGTTTCTTTTGGACGATAAACAGCAAGTACTTCCTTATTTTTTTCTGATAAAAACGGAATATCAAATCCACGAAGTAAATAATCAGAAAAAGCAACTGTGTAGATTTTTTTATCTTGTATTGGTTTGTTTTTTACCGTCCAAATTCCTTCGTTTTTAGTGGCATTGTATTTTTGTAAATAAGCACCTGTACCCGCAGCTTTTTTACCATATTCTAAGACTTTTTTTAGTAAATTTCCTGTTAATTTCACTTTTAAAATCGAGCCTCCGTAAGGCAATACTCTAAAAACATCTACTGCATTAATATCGCCTTGTAGCACATCATCAATACGAATAGAGCCGCCATTTACCAATGCACAATCTACTTCGTTTTTGTATGCAAAAGACATAGCTTTGGTAATGACATCGCCCATATTGGTTTGCACACTTCTAATAGGCGTATCTCTTGCGTCTAAAGCCACCGATGCTTTGTAAATAATTTCTTCGGGATTTTTAATAATTTCTTTAATCTTTGTCTTTAAAATAACTTGCCATTTTGCAACAATATCAGCTACTTTTTTATCAGAAACAATTGAAGAATTCACCTCTTTTAAGCTTGATTGAATCGATACTTTTTTCGTTTTTTTATCATATGAAATTCTATGAATATACACTGTTTTTGCATTGGCATCTGCTTTTACAACTTTAGCATTTCCTACGGGTATCGACATGTTTGTATGTTCATGTCCGCCCATAATCATAGGGATGTTTGGTAACATTTTAGCTAATTTTTTATCTTGTTTTATTGTTAAATGGGTAAAACCAAATACAACATCTACCTTGTCTTTAATAGCATTGTAAGATCTTTTTGCTTCTGTAAAAACATCGTTGTACTGCACGTAACTTTTGGGGTTAGAATCTATACAAACACTTATAAAACCTACTTTTATTTGTGTACCATCTTCATCTACAAATTCTTTGATAAATGTATCATTCACAAAAGTTACGTGCAGTACAACGATGTTTTTACAGAAGCAAAAAGATCTTACAATG
>CAMZMA010000273.1 GCA_947311815.1 uncultured Flavobacteriaceae bacterium | reverse complement strand
ATGGGCTTTGTAGAAGTATTGGTAAACATTCCTACCATCTTTAAAAACATTGCTTTTTGTAAAAAAGACATTGCTCAATTCAAACCTGATGTTATTATTTTTATCGATTATTCTGGCTTTAACCTACGGATAGCAAAATGGGCAAAACAACAAAAATATCGTACAAATTATTACATTTCTCCACAAGTTTGGGCAAGTAGAGCTAGCAGAATACAAAAAATAAAACGAGATATTGATGCCATGTATGTCATACTTCCGTTTGAAGAAAATTTTTATAAAAAACATGGTTATAAAGTCCATTTTGTGGGGCATCCGTTAATTGATGCGATTGCTGATAGACCTCAAGTTGATGAGCAAATTTTTAGAAAAACACATCATTTAGGAACTAAACCAATAATCGCACTTTTACCAGGTAGCCGACAACAAGAGATTAAAAAAATGCTCTCGGTAATGCTTTCTTTGGTAGATGATTTTATTGATTATCAGTTTGTTATTGCAGGCGCACCCAGTCAAGATTTTTCTTTTTACAAACCGTTTATCAAGAAAGAAAATGTGCAATTCATCAACAATAAAACCTACGATTTATTAAGCGTTTCTACCGCTGCTTTGGTAACATCTGGTACGGCAACTTTAGAAACGGCATTATTTAAAATACCGCAAGTGGTTTGTTATAAAGGTAGTGCTATTTCGTATCAAATTGCGAAAAGAATCATCACTTTAAAATTTATTTCGTTGGTGAATTTAATTATGGATAAAGAAGTGGTGAAAGAGTTAATTCAAGATGATTTTACTACGGCTAATTTACAAAAAGAGCTGACTAAAATTTTAGAACCATTACATCGCGAAAAACTCTTTTTAGCGTATTACGAATTAGAAAAAAAATTAGGAGGAAAAGGAGCATCTTCAAAAGCTGCAAAAATGATAGTTGCGAATTTAAAATAACCTAGAATGAAAAAAATCACCCTTGTTTTTTTACTCTTTTCTTTGTTGATGACATCTTGTTCATCAACAAAAAACACAACTTTAAAAAAACGCTATTCAACTTCTGATAAAATTATAAAAAATGCCGTTGCTTACAAAGGAACTCGCTATAAATATGGCGGCACTACCAAAAGAGGGATGGATTGTTCTGGGTTGATTTATATTGCTTTTAGAAAAGAAAATATAGCTTTACCTAGAGTTTCTAGAGTGATGGCAACCAAAGGAAGAAACGTATCTTTACGTAATGTAAAACGTGGCGATTTACTTTTTTTTAAGACCAGTAGAAAAAACCGCATCAATCATGTTGGTTTGGTGACTTCTGTTAAAAACGGACGGATAAAATTCATTCATTCCACAACTTCTAGAGGTGTTATTGTGTCATCGTTATCAGAAAAATACTGGAAACGTGCGTATGTAAAAGTGAAAAGGGTGTTGTAGCTGTTTTATTTTTTTAGTGTAGGATTTCATTTAAAAACTCAAAATAATATCTCATTTAATTATAATATGTTACTTTTGATACTATCAAATGATAGTATCAATGAAGCCACCATACGAATTAACATCAAAAATATTAAAGTTAGTAACTCAGATTTCTGAAAAAATCGGAGAAATTAATGCAAATCGATTAGATAAACCTTCACCTAAACTGAGAAAACAAAATAGGATTAAAACAATTCATAAATCTTTAAAAATTGAAGGAAACACGTTATCTGAAGAACAAATAACCGCAATTATTGAAAATAAAAGAATAATTGGTGCTGAAAAAGAGGTTAAAGAAGTTCTAAATACAATAGAAGTATATAATCATTTTAAAAAATATAAATTTCATAAAGAAAAGGATTTTTTAAAAGCACATAATACAATGATGAACGGATTAATCGAAAATTCGGGCACATATAGAAAACAAGGTGTTGGAATTGTAAAAGGGACAAAAGTGGCACATATCGCACCACCACATCAAAATGTTCCGTACTTAATGAAAGACTTATTTAAATATCTAAAAGATGAAAACGAATTAAGTCTAATAAAAAGTTGCGTTTTTCATTACGAAATGGAATTTATTCATCCATTTTTAGATGGAAATGGAAGAATGGGACGATTATGGCAAACTTTAATTCTTACAAATGAATATCCTGTTTTTGAATTTATTCCGTTAGAAACATTAATAAGCAAGTCGCAAAAAGAATATTACAAAGCACTATCAGAAAGCGACAATAAAGGAAAATCAACAATATTTATTGAATATATGTTAGAGATTATTAATAATTCATTGGAAAATACTTTGAACTTTGGAAGCAGAAAATTAACCCAATTAGATAGACTTAATTACTTTAAAGAACAGGTGTTTAAAAATTTTACAAGAAAAGATTATATGAATGTTTTTAAAGACATTTCTTCTGCAACCGCAAGCAGAGACCTAAATAAAGGAGTTGATTTAAAAATATTTTTAAAAAATGGAGAAAAAAACAAAACAAAATACAGGTTAATATAAATTGTTTTTAGCAATTATTATAATGCAAATGTCTGATATTTAGTAATTAAAATATTTTTTGTAACTTTAACTCGCTATGAAAAAGTTACAGAATTACATTCCGTTCCATTTTGTTGTTTGTTTAATTGTAGGAATTATTACTCAATTTTACACTTCTTTTTGGCAGTTTGGTTTCTCATCTTTTTTTCTCTTTTTCCTTTTTTTAGTATTGATTTTGTACGTGTTTCATCGGTATCAAAAACGAGTATTTTTTTCTTTAACTACCTATGTTTTTTTCTTTTTTATAGGAGTTGCTGCTGTTTTTTTTCAGGATGCTAGGAATTACGAAAATTATTATGCAAACAAGTTAGAAAAAGAGTTTACAGCGGTATTTACGGTAGATAAAGTGCTGAAATCGGGTAATTATTACGATAAATATCAAGTAGAAGTTTCTCAAATAAATCAGCAAAAAAGTAGCGGACACGTTTTGTTAAACATCAAAAAAGACAGCACACAACAATTTTTGCAAGTAGATGAACAATTATTTTTAGTACCATTTTTTAAAAAGATGATTCCGCCATTAAATCCGCATCAATTTAGTTATCAAGATTATTTAGCAAAACAAGGCATACATCATCAGGTATTTACAGAAAATCCCCAATTTAAAAAATTAGGGAAACGAAATTTTTCTTTCAACGGAATAGCTTATCGATTTAGAAAAAAAATACAAGAATCACTATTAAAATATCCGTTTAAACACGATGAATATGCAGTGATTAACGCATTGTTGTTGGGGCAACGGCAAGAAATCTCTAAAGAACTCATTGCCGATTACTCGAAAGCTGGCGCTATACATATTTTGGCAGTTTCTGGTTTGCATATCGGAATTATCATGCTCATTTTATCATTGTTGTTAAAACCAATCGAGAAAATGAACAACGGAAAAATCGTAAAAACCGTTTTCATTATTTTATTATTATGGATGTTTGCCTTTATCGCTGGTTTATCGGCATCCGTAGTAAGAGCAGTTACCATGTTTACGTTTGTAGCTGTTGGGCAATCGTTTCAGCGAAAACAATTTGTAGAGTTTTCGCTACTTACCTCCATGTTTTTTTTACTATTGGTAAAACCCATGTTTTTGTTTGATGTTGGTTTTCAACTCAGCTATTTAGCTGTTTTTGGCATCGTTTGGGTACAACCAAAAATGTACGATTTATGCCATCCGAAATGGAAAATTGTTGATAAATTTTGGCAATTATTTACGGTTTCGGTTTCTGCACAATTCGGAATTTTACCGCTCAGTTTGTATTATTTCCATCAATTTCCAGGATTGTTTATTTTGTCTAATTTAGTGGTCATTCCATTTTTAGGGTTCATCTTAATTGGCGGTATATTAGTGATGATTTTAGCTATTTTGGGTATTTTACCCGTTTTTTTAGCCAAAATTTACGGATTTGTCATTTATTTGATGAATCATTTTGTGAGTTGGGTATCGCATCAAGAACAATTTTTATTCAAAGAAATTTCAATGTCATTGCTATTGATGTTGGTTTTCTACGGATGTATTGTTTTGGGATATCAATTTTTTATCCAGAAAAACACAAAGAAATTACTGTATTTTTTAGGAAGTATTTTGTTGCTTCAATCGGTGCTTTTTTTAGAAAAATACAACACAAATCATCAAAGAGAATTTATCGTTTTTCATAAAAGCAGAAAAGCCATTCTTGGCAATAGAATAGGAGATACGTTACAGGTATTTCATAATTTAGATACGGTAAAAATTAAGCAACAAAAATTAATTACGGCTTATAAAATTGGCGAAGAAAGTGTGATTACTTTTCAAAATAAGATTCCAAATATTTTTCAGATAAACCATAAAAACATTGTGATTATTGATAGTTTAGGTGTTTACCCGATAAAGATAAAACATCTAATAATTGTGCTACAACATTCGCCAAAAATAAATATAAAAAGGATGTTGTATCAATTAAAACCTATACAAATAATTGCTGATGGATCTAATTATAAAAGCGATGTGTTACGTTGGAAAAAGACCTGTAAAGAAAATCAAATTCCGTTTTATTATACAGGAAGCAAAGGAGCTATTGTTATTCGATAAGTTTTATAGTTTGCTCTTAAAATCTTTTTCAAAAACCTTCCAATTGGCTTTTTTATAGGTTTCATTATTAAAAAAAGCTAAGATTTTTTCCATGCGCTCTTTTGATAAATATCCAGGAATTTTTTGAATAATTTTTTGATTTTTATTCATAAAAATAGTGGTAGGATAACTCAGTTTACCTTCCATTAAAGCAGCTGCTAATTCATGAAATTTAGAGCGTCCTTGTTGTTGAAATTTAAACGTATGTCCGTTAAAAGTAATGTCTTTTTTGCCCTCTCCATCTAATTTTACAGCGTAAAAATGCTTGTTTACATAAGACGCTATAACAGGATTTGCATAGGTGTTTTTATCTAATTTTTTACACCAACCGCACCAATCTGTATACACATCAATTAAAATAGGTTTTGGATTTTTTGTACTCATTTCAATCGCCTTTTCAAACGATAGCCAATGTATTTTTTGTGCTTTTACTGTAATTGATACGAGTAAGAAAGCCGAAAGTAAAATTATTTTTTTCATAGTAGTATAGACGCAAATGGTATGCCAAAATTACAAAAAATAAATGGATGTTTTTAGTTTGTAAAACTAAACAAGCATTTCGTTCGTTATTAAAAGAAAAATCAAGTATTTTTGTAAAGATTAAAACTCATATATGTCTATAGAAGTTTCATCCATCAGTAAAGTTTATGGTACTCAAAAAGCGTTAAATACGGTTTCTTTTTCAGTAGAAAAAGGACAAATAATCGGTTTTTTAGGACCTAATGGCGCAGGTAAATCTACCATGATGAAAATCTTAACAGGTTTTATAAAACCTACTGAAGGAACGGTTTTTGTAAATGGAATAAATGTACTTACCAATCCGATTGAAGCACAACAAAATGTAGGGTATTTACCAGAACACAATCCGATGTATAAAGATATGTATGTAAAAGAATATTTGCAGTTTAACGCACGTATTTATAGGGTTGATAAGCTAAAAATTAATAACGTAATTGATCGTGTAGGATTAACGCAAGAAGCGCATAAAAAAATACATCAATTATCTAAAGGATATCAGCAACGTGTTGGGTTAGCGGCGGCAATTTTACACAATCCTAAAGTGCTAATTTTAGATGAACCCACTACAGGATTAGACCCAAATCAATTGATAGAAATAAGAGCATTAATTAAAGAATTAGGCAGTGATAAAACGGTGCTTTTTTCTACACATATTATGCAAGAAGTAGAGGCTGTATGCGATAGAGTCATCATCATAAAAAAGGGAAAATTACTGGTTGACAAACCAATTAAAGACTTACAAAAATCCAATCAACAAATAATAGAAGTAACGTTTGATTATAAAATTGAAGAGCAATTTATAAAACGATTGCCCAATTTAGCATCCTATAAAAACAATTACGATACTACTTGGATGCTTACTTTTTCTACTTCGGATGATATGCGTGCCACCGTATTTGATTTTGCACAAGAAAACGGATTAAAAATTTTAGGATTAAATACCAAAAATCAAGCTTTAGAGGATCTGTTTAGAGAAGTGACAAATTAGGGTTGTTTTATAGGGGTCAAAACACTAATTTCTTCTAATTTAAATTCATATTCCCGATAATTCATAATATTTTTTTCAAATATTCTAATGTTATGTTTTTTAGTAGACAGTAATTAATTTATCAGTAAATTAACTCTTTTATTTTGCCGTTTTAGTTGTCTTAAATTCACGAATTTTAGCATAAAAAAAGGCAAGATAAAATAGGATTTTTTTTCTTGTGATATTAAATCTAAAACTTGGTAGGTAAAAAGAGTGTTCGTATTTTTGTGATGTTTTAAAAGTCGTAATAATAAAGTGTTACAGATTTCGATTGAGATAAGATGTATTTTTTGTTTACAAATAAAAACACGCTGAATTCAACTCATAAACGCGACAGTTTGGTTAAACAATAATTTTTCCAT
>CAMZMA010000272.1 GCA_947311815.1 uncultured Flavobacteriaceae bacterium | reverse complement strand
TTTGTTTGCGTTTTACATTTTGTTCCTGGCTTATCATATTTTTTTCTGCAACTGATTTACGTGCTGCATTTATGGCGTGTGCTGCAGCTTCTTTTCCTAGCGCTTCAATATACCCAGACTCATCAACAATATCAGTAATATTTACGTTGATAAGCTTTAAACCTACCTTTCTTAATTCTGTTTCTACACTTTGAGAAATATTGGTTAAAAATTTATCTCTATCAGAATTTATTTCTTCAATATCCATCGATGCAACTACCAAACGTAATTGTCCGAAAATGATTTCTTGTGCTAACTCCTGAATTTGATCTTGCCCTAAGCCTAATAATCTTTCTGCTGCATTTTGCATTACACCAGGTTCTGTAGAGATTCCAATAGTGAATCTAGAAGGTACATTTACACGAATATTTTGTTTAGAAAGTGCGTTTACTAGATTCACTTCTATAGAGATAGGTGTTAAATCTAAAAATTGATAATCTTGAATTACGGGAAAAATAAAAGCAGCTCCACCATGAATACATTTAGCAGACCCACCTCCACCAACTTTTCCGTAAACAACTAAAATTCTGTCTGAAGGACATCTTTTATATCTTTTTATCAAAGTAATTAATAGGATAAAAATAAATAAAATAGCAATTCCTATTCCAATAAGTCCAGCAAAAGACCCGACTTGTAATATCATTAAGTTTAGCATAATTTTTTTAGTTTTGAGATTCGATAATTAATATTCCGTTTTTTGTTACTTCAACCACTTTTATAACATTTCCTTGTGTTAAATCGGTGTTGTTATCAGTTAAAGCATCTAGTTCTCTTAAAGAACCTTGTACTTTTATTTGTACTTTTCCTATTGAAGATCGGTTTGCGCCTACGGTTAAATAGACTTCGCCAATAGCATTTAGTGCGTTTTGTATTTTTAAGGTGCCGCTAGAAGTTAATTTACTAATGTAATAAAATAGTAATGCCATAACCGTCATCATAAGCAATCCGCAAGCAATAGAAATAAAAATACTTGTTGTTTTAGAATTTCCTGCATCTAAACTTGCAATACCGCTCCATCCAAAAATCGTAAAAAACGCTACCAAATTTTTAAATGTAAAAAATTGAAATCCTGCTCCTGTATCTGCATCTATTTCTACATCAACATCGCCAATATCATCTGTATCTGTACCAATAAATGTTGTTACCAAAACAAAAAAGAAAAACAATGTTGAAACACCTGTTATTAACCAATAAATTTTTTCGAAGGATGTTAATTCTGAAAACCATTCTACCATAACAAAAGAGTCTATTTTAAGAGTTCTAAAGATATAAAAATTGAATAAAACAGCAATTGATTATTGTCAAAAAGAAATAATTCTATTTTTTTAACCGTTTAAATTATTCAATAAATTTCTTATTTATATCTTATGAGTAGTTAAAAAGATTGTTTTGTTACATGTTTTTTATGAAAATTTATTTTCTAGAGTCTTTCGGCTTATTTCCTCTCCAGCGAGATTTTTTTGGCTTATTTTTCTGCGGATGTTGAGACTTGTTATCTGAGGAGTTTCTTTTTTCTGATGAATTTCTAGAAAACGATTTTCTTTCTCCTTGCTTTTTACGTTGAGATCTTTGTTGATGTTGTTTTTGGGTTGATGATTCTTGCATGTCATCTTCCGAAAAATCAAAACCTTCTAGTTCTTCTATTTGTAATTTTTGTTTTAGTAATTTCTCAATTCCTCTTACATATTCTACCTCTTCATTGGCTACTAAAGAAATTGCTTCTCCGCTTGCACCAGCTCTTCCTGTACGTCCAATTCTATGTACATAATCTTCGGGCACATTGGGTAATTCGTAATTAATTACATGTGGTAAAAGCGGAATATCTAATCCTCTAGCAGCAATATCAGTAGCTACTAATACACGAATTTCATTTTGTTTAAACTCACGTAAAGCTTTTGTTCTTGCTCCTTGACTTTTATTTCCGTGAATTGCCGCTGCCGAAATGCCTTTTTTAATCAGTTTTTTGGTCAAATTATTCGCTCCGTGTTTGGTTCTAGTAAACATTAACACTTGATTCCAATTTCCTTCGGATATTAGTTGTGTTACAAAAGATGCTTTTTTACTTTTGGGTACACGATATACTTTTTGCACCACCATTTCGGCGGTAGAATTTTCTGGAGCCGCTTCTACCATCACAGGATTTCTTAAAATTCCTTGTGCTAATTGTTTAATTTCTTTAGAAAAGGTAGCCGAAAACAGTAAATTTTGTCTTTTTGAAGGTAAAAAGCTGATTACTTTTTTAATATCACGTAAAAAACCCATGTCTAACATTCTGTCGGCTTCATCTAAAATAAGAATATCTGTCCGATTTAAAGACAATGCTTTTTGATTGTGCAAATCTAATAAACGCCCAGGAGTGGCAACTAAAACATCTACTCCGTTACGTAGCGTAGCAATTTGAGCTTTGGGTTTTACGCCGCCAAAAATAACAGTAGATTTTATGTTTACATACTTGCTGTATTCTCGTACATTTTCATATACTTGAGCGGCCAATTCTCTTGTAGGTGTTAACACTAAAGCCCTAATAGGTCTGTATTTCGGGTTTTTAGTTTCTGCTATAATTTGTAAAATTGGCAAAGTAAAACCTGCCGTTTTTCCTGTACCTGTTTGAGCAGATGCTAACACATCTTTTCCTTCTAAAATGATAGGAATTGCTTTTTCTTGAATAGGAGAAGGCGTTGTATATCCTTTTTCTTCAACAGCTTTTAATAAAGGAGCTGATAAACCTAATTCTTTAAATGTCATAAAAATTTTTAAACAACAAAAGGTTGTTATAAGATCTTGCAAAGGTAAGGTTTATATATTTTGAAGTGATAAAAAAATCTCCCAAAAGAATTTTCGTCTTATGGGAGGTAAATAGTTCTAAAAAAGTACTATTATTTATTCATCATTCCTTTAATAACACCAATAATTGCCATTAAAGCACCTCCTCCAACACCGCCTTCGGCAATGTTTCCTAAAATATTAGTTACATTCATTTCTGCTCCACCTAAATCCATTCCTAACATACCTAATAAATAACTTCCAAGACCACCTCCAAGAATACCAACAATAGAGTTTCCTAAAGTACCCATAGAATACTTACTTAATAATTTTCCTGCTACATTTCCTCCTAATGCACCACTGATTAAACTGATAATAATTTCCATTTTTTTAGTTAGTTAATAAGCTGTAAGTTATGAAATTAGTTTCTAAAACAAAAGAATTGTTGATAACTTCACTTTAAGAAACAATCTAAAAGTTTTGTTAATTTTTTTGATTTCCTTTTTAGTTGT
>CAMZMA010000271.1 GCA_947311815.1 uncultured Flavobacteriaceae bacterium | reverse complement strand
TTTGGTCCTGTAGCTAGAGAGTTACGTGACAAGCAATTTATGAAAGTAGTATCATTAGCACCTGAAGTGCTTTAAACCATTCGATAAGATGAAGAAGTTCAAAATAAAATCAGGTGATACTGTAGTTGTAATTGCAGGAGATCACAAAGGGTCAGAAGGAAAAGTTTTACAAATCATTAAGGATAAAAACAGAGCTATTGTAGAAGGAGTCAACATGATTTCTAAACATACAAAACCAAGTGCTCAAAGTCCACAAGGAGGAATTGTAAAAAAAGAAGCTTCTATAGATGTTTCTAACTTAGCTTTAGTAGAAGATGGTAAAGCAATAAAAGTTGGTTATAGAGTAGAAGATGGTAAGAAAATTAGATTTTCAAAAAAATCAGATAAAGCAATATAATCATGAGTTACGTACCAAGATTAAAAGCAGAATATAAAAGTAGAGTAATGAGTGCTCTTACTGAAGAATTTGGTTATAGCAATGTAATGCAAGTACCTAAATTACAAAAAATTGTAGTTAGTAAAGGTGTTGGTGCTGCTATCGCTGATAAGAAATTAATAGATTATGCTCTAGAAGAGTTAACAACTATTACAGGTCAAAAAGCTGTTTCAACATTATCTAAAAAAGACGTTGCAAACTTTAAATTACGTAAAGGAATGCCAATTGGGGCAAGAGTAACCTTACGTGGCGAAAAGATGTATGAATTTTTAGATAGATTAATTACAGCTTCTTTACCACGAGTTAGAGACTTTAAAGGAATCAAAGCAAATGGTTTTGATGGTAGAGGTAATTATACATTAGGTATTACTGAACAAATCATATTCCCAGAAATTAATATTGATCAAGTGAAAAAAATTGGAGGTATGGATATTACATTTGTAACATCTGCTGCAACTGATAAAGAAGCAAAATCATTATTAGGAGAATTAGGTTTACCATTTAAAAAGAATTAAGAGATGGCTAAAGAATCAATGAAAGCGCGCGAGCGTAAAAGAGCAAAAACGGTTGCTAAATATGCAGAAAAAAGAAAAGCTTTAAAAGAAGCTGGAGATTATGAAGCATTACAAAAGTTGCCAAAAAATGCATCGCCAGTTCGTATGCACAATCGTTGCAAATTAACAGGAAGACCAAAAGGGTATATGAGAACCTTTGGTATTTCTCGTGTAACGTTTAGAGAAATGGCAAACCAAGGATTAATACCAGGCGTTCGTAAAGCTAGTTGGTAGTAATCAAAATAAAATCAAATAATTAAAAATAGATTTGTATCTTTGCAGACCTATTTTTTTTAGGATGAAATAATATTAACTGATTTCAGGTTTAATTATCACAGGTAACTGTAAAAAAATAAGATAGTTAAAAACCAAAATCGCAAATTAACTATATGTACACAGATCCAATCGCAGATTTTCTAACACGCGTTAGAAATGCAATCGCTGCAGGACACAGAGTTGTAGAAATTCCAGCTTCGAACTTGAAGAAGGAAATGACTAAAATTTTGTTTGATCAAGGCTATATTTTAAGCTATCAGTTTAATGCTGATAAAGTTCAAGGAACGATTAAAATAGCATTGAAATATGACAAAATCACAAAAGAATCAGTAATTAGAAAAATTCAACGAATTAGTACACCAGGACTACGTAAATACGTTGGCTCTTCAGAGATGCCAAGAGTATTAAACGGTTTAGGTATCGCAATCGTTTCAACATCAAAAGGCGTGATGACTAACAAGAAAGCGCGTCAAGAGAATGTTGGAGGGGAAGTACTATGTTACGTTTATTAATCCTTTAATTTAAGTAAGATGAGTAGAACAGGAAATAATCCGATTGCATTACCAGAAGGAGTTGAATTCGATTTCACAGATAATTTAGTTACTGTAAAAGGTAAGTTAGGTACTTTGACCCAAGAAATGGGTGGAGGAATTACCATACAATTAGAAGAAGGGAAAATAGTTGTAAGACGACCTTCAGATAGTAAAACCCATAGAGCACAACACGGTTTGTACCGTTCGTTAATCAATAATATGGTTATTGGTGTTAGTAAAGGGTATACAAAAGAATTAGAATTGGTTGGTGTAGGTTATAGAGCTTCAAACCAAGGACAAAAATTAGATTTAGCCTTAGGATTTTCGCACAACATTGTTATTGAATTAGCAAAAGAAGTGAAAGTGGAAACAGTATCAGAAAAAGGTAAAAATCCAATTATTAAATTAACTTCAATAGATAAACAATTAGTAGGTCAAGTTGCTGCAAAGATTCGTTCTATGCGTAAACCTGAACCGTACAAAGGAAAAGGAGTTAAGTTTGTAGGTGAAGTATTAAGAAGAAAAGCAGGTAAATCTGCATAATTTTAAGAGTTAGTAAAAGTTGAAAAGTAAAAAAAGTTTTAAAGCTGAAAGATATATCTGACAACCAAAAACGAATCACTAACAACTAATAACTAACAACTAATAACTAAAATATGGCATTATCAAAGCTTGAAAGAAGACAACGAATTAAGTATAGAATTAGAAAAATTGTTACAGGAACTGCTGCAAAACCTAGGTTATCAGTATTTAGAAGTAACAAAGAAATTTATGCACAATTAGTTGATGATGTTGCAGGAGTTACATTGGCCTCTGTATCATCTAGAAATAAAGAAATTAAAGCAAGTTCTAAAGGAGAAGCTGCAGCAGCAGTAGGAAAAGCTATCGCAGAAAAAGCTACAAAAGCAGGAATAGAAAACATTGCATTTGATAGAAACGGATATTTATATCACGGTAGAGTTAAAGTATTAGCAGACGCTGCTAGAGAAGCTGGTTTAAAATTTTAAGGAGTTTATTATGAGTCAAAAATATAACGTAGAAAGAGTTAAACCAAGCGGATTAGAGCTTGTAGATAAACTAGTAGGAGTACAACGTGTAACCAAAGTAACTAAAGGTGGTAGAGCATTTGGTTTTTCTGCAATTGTTGTTGTAGGAGATGGTAACGGTGTTGTAGGACACGGTTTAGGGAAATCTAAAGATGTAGCATCAGCGATTGCAAAAGCAATTGAAGATGCAAAGAAAAATTTAGTAAAGATTCCTATTATTGATGGAACATTACCTCATGAACAAAAAGGTAAATTTGGTGGAGCAAAAGTATTCATTAAGCCTGCATCGCAAGGTACAGGGGTTATTGCTGGGGGTGCTG
>CAMZMA010000270.1 GCA_947311815.1 uncultured Flavobacteriaceae bacterium | reverse complement strand
GATGCTGTAAACTCTACAGGAGGGATTTTCATTCCTGCTTTACTAAAAAAATTAGGTGTAAAATGTATCGAGTTGTATTGTACACCAAACGGTCAATTCCCTCACAATCCAGAGCCTTTAAAAGAAAATTTAGGAGAAATCTCTAAGTTAGTAGTTCAGAAAAAAGCCGATTTAGGCATCGTTGTAGATCCAGATGTAGATCGTTTAGCAATTGTATCTGAAGACGGTTCAATGTTTGGCGAAGAATATACCTTAGTTGCCTGTGCAGATTATGTATTAGGTAGATTAGGTGGCGGAAACACGGTATCAAACCTATCATCATCAAGAGCACTACGTGATGTTACCGAAAAACATGGCGGAACCTATACTGCAAGTGCTGTTGGAGAAGTAAATGTGGTGCAAATGATGAAAGATACCAATACCGTAATTGGAGGTGAAGGAAACGGAGGAATTATTTATCCAGAATCGCATTACGGACGAGATTCTTTAGTAGGTGTTGCCTTGTTTTTATCGCATTTAGCACATAAAAAAATGTCTTGTAAAGCATTGAGAGATTCGTATCCAGCCTATTTTATGAGTAAAAATAAAATTCAATTAACACCACAAATAGATGTAGATAACATTTTAAAAGTGATGTCAGAAAAATACAAAAACGAAGATGTAAATACGATTGACGGAGTTAAAATTGATTTTGCTGATGAATGGATTCACCTTAGAAAATCAAATACAGAACCCATTATTAGAATTTATACCGAGAGCACCTCACAAGAAAAAGCAGATGCTTTAGCACAACGTTTTATCTCAGAAATTGAAAAAATAATCGCATAAAAATGGAATCATTAGAACAGTATTTTAGTCAGTTTCGTAAAAATATAGTAGGAATCAACCATACTTTTCAATCGCCTTTTGGCGAAAAAAAAATTATCTACACAGATTGGACTGCAAGTGGACGTTTATACAGGCCTATTGAAGAAAAATTATTGAACGATTTTGGCCCTTATGTAGCCAACACACATACCGAAACATCTACTACAGGTGCCGTTATGACTTTGGCGTATCATGAAGCTAGAAACATAATTAAAAAACATGTAAATGCTTCAAAAGATGATGTGTTAATTACCGAAGGATCTGGTATGACAGGTGTTGTCAATAAATTTCAACGTATTTTAGGCTTAAAAGTTTCCGAAAATTTAAAAGCACATACTACCATTCCTGCAGATTTAAAACCCATTGTTTTTGTGAGTCATATGGAGCATCACTCTAATCAAACTTCTTGGTTAGAAACCATTGCAGATGTTGTGGTAGTTCCGTGTAATAATGAAGGTTTAATTTGTTTAGATTCCTTTGAAAAAACAATTCAAAAATACGCTCATAAAAAGCTAAAAATTGCCTCAATTACTGCAGCATCAAATGTTACAGGTATTAAAACCAATTATCATGCGGTGGCAAAATTAATTCACAAATACGGCGGTTTATGTTTTGTAGATTTCGCCTGTTCTGCGCCTTATGTTGCTATTGATATGCATCCGAAAGAAGAAAATGCATATTTAGATGCTATTTTCTTTTCTCCTCATAAATTTTTAGGAGGCCCAGGTACTTCGGGCGTGTTAATTTTTAACAAGAAATTGTATAAAAATGTGGTACCAGATAATCCTGGAGGCGGCACCGTTTTGTACACAAATCCTTGGGGAGAACATGATTATATTGATGATATTGAAACTCGTGAAGATGGCGGAACACCTGCGTTTTTACAAACCATAAGAATTGCATTGTCTATTCAATTAAAAGAAGAAATGGGCACAGAAAACATCGAAAAAAGAGAAAACGAAGTAAATAAAGTGTTGTTCGATACCTTGTTTTCGTTAGATGGAGTGACTGTTTTAGCCGATAATGTACAAGATAGATTGAGTATTTTTTCATTTTATTTTGAAAAATATCATTACAATTTGGTTGTAAAATTATTGAATGATAAATTCGGAATTCAAACCAGAGGCGGATGTTCTTGCGCAGGTACTTACGGACATTTATTACTACATGTAGATAAAAAAACATCGAAAGATATTGAGCATCAAATTTTAGAAGGATGCGATATAGAAAGACCTGGTTGGGTACGTTTGTCAGTGCATCCAACAATTACAAATAATGAAGTAACATTTATTTGTAACTCATTAAAAGAACTCTGTAAAAACATTGAAGATTGGTCTAAAGAATATACATACGAAGCGTCTAAAAACGATTTTGTGCACCATACAAAACCAACTTTAGAAAGTGATTTGGTAAAAAAATGGTTTAACTAGTTTTATCTTTATTGGTAAACGGTCTTACATCTTTTAAGATACATTATTTGAGTCTTTTTTCGGTTCTTTTCCGATATGTTTAAAACGCCTGTGCGACCACAAGTAAAATTCAGGTTGTTTACGGATGTGTTTTTCAATCATTTCGGTATAAATATCAATCACTTTGTTTTTGGGTAATTCTTTGGCGTTTTCGGTAATTAACTCGAAATGCGTTTCATAATACCCCCTTTTTACACGCGTAACATTGGCGTTTATTACAGCATAATCATATCTCCTAGAAATCATATCACCACCAGTGTGTACAGGAACTCTATTATTAAAAAAATCTCTCCAATAATGTGCTTTGTGTATTTGCGGTGATTGATCAGAAATCAAAAGAAAAAGATGCTGCTCTTTCTTTTTAAATTTTTTAAGAATGGTTTTTGTGACTTCAGATGATTTTATTAAAAACATACCAAATTTGCTTCGGTAATTTTTTACAATTTTTTCAAAATAAACATTATTAACTTTGGTGTAAGCAACATATGAAGCTATTTTTGTATTTAGAGGTAGGCCAATAACCCATTCCCAGTTGCCATAATGCGCCATCATTAGTATAATGCTTTTGTCTTTTTTGTACAAATCGTTTATGATTTCAATATTTTTAAAACGATATCTTTTTTTTATTTCTTTTTCTGTAATGGTGATAGCTTTTAAACTTTCAACAAAAAAATCAGTAAAATACTGGAAAAAATTTTTATGAATAACTTTAAGTTCATCATCGCTTTTTTCAGGAAAAGCTAATTGAAGATTTTGCATTACAACATCTTTTCTATAGCCAAAAATATAGTAAACAAAAAAGAATAATACATCAGAAATTAGATATAAAATAAAAAAAGGGAGTTTAGAAAACAACCAAATAATCGGATAAAATATGCCGTAAAAAAGTAATTTCATAGAAAGTTATAAAATGCAAATATCGATATAAATTAAATGATACCATAAAAATATTTCAACCTGTTACATAGATGCAATCAATTTTTTTGTCTTACACCTTTCTTAAATTGACTCATTTCAAGGATCAGGATTTGTCTTAATCAATAATACGATGTAGATTTGTTATCAAAATTAAAATAAATGAATCAAATTATCATAGCCATCATTATTGCCAATGTGTTGTTTTCTTTAAAAGGATTTAATGACTATTCTTTTTTGAATACCTATAAATTTCAGATAAATAAAATTATTGACGGAGAAAAAATAAGAATGTTTACTTCGGCATTTTTACATGTAGATTGGATGCATCTTGGGTTTAACATGTATGCGCTCTATATTTTTGGCGATTATGTAGCCTTTAATTTAGGAAATATCAATTTTATAATAATCTACTTCGGTAGTTTATTAGCAGGTAGTTTATATTCATTTTTCTATCATAAAAACGAACCGTATTATAGCGCTGTTGGTGCTTCTGGCGCAGTGTCAGGAATTGTTTTTTCATCAATATTATTAAATCCTAATATGACATTGATGATTTTTCCATTGCCCATTCCAATTCCAGGATATATCTTCGGAGTAGGGTATTTATTATACTCCATTTATGGCATGAAAAAACAATTGGGCAACGTAGGTCATTCAGCACATTTAGGAGGAGCAATTGGTGGTTTTTTACTTACATTAATGGTGTTTCCCGAAATATTTTCCATCCACAAAACAATGGTATTTTTGTTAGGTACACCAATCCTTCTTTTATTGCTTTTTGGCAATAAATTAAAGAATCAGTAAAAAATAGCTCATGAACATACAGATTAAACCAATACATAAGGATGATATTTTACAAATCATACCACTTTTAAGAAAATTAAACACAAAAACCCCTCTAGAAATACTTAAAAAGCGTGTTGTAGAAATATCATTATTTTCAAATTATGAATGTATTGGATTATTTAAAGACGATGATTTGATAGGGATTTCAGGTCTTTGGTATAGTACAAGGCACTACATTGGTAAAAGTGTAGAACCAGATCACGTAATCATTGATGAAAGTTTTAGAGGACAACATCTTGGAAAACAGTTTTTTAAATGGATTCATAACTATACGCAACAAAAAGGATGTGAAGCGATTGAATTAAATGCTTATACAAGCAATCCAAAATCGCATAAATTTTATTAATTTTTCTTGCTTTTTTTGATGCCAATTTCAAAAAACAATTTTATATTTGCACTGCTTTACTGCGAGAGTAGCTCAGTTGGTAGAGCGTCAGCCTTCCAAGCTGAATGTCGCCAGTTCGAACCTGGTCTTTCGCTC
>CAMZMA010000269.1 GCA_947311815.1 uncultured Flavobacteriaceae bacterium | reverse complement strand
GTTTAAAATGTAAAATTACGTAACTATTCGCCCAAATTGAAAAAAACATAGACACAAATTTCACAAATTCCACAGATTTTTAATTTGCTTCGCAAATTTTAATCAATGAAAATACAACTAATTAACACTGTGATTTAAAAATTTCATGACTGAATAGCTGTAAAATTACACTAATTTTTTGAGTGACATAATGATTCCTTGGTGCAATCCTTCGTGATAATTATTAAAAGAAATGGCAGTTTCTAAAGAGTCTAATGTAAAGCCTGCACTTGTTTCATAAACGTTGAATGTTTCAAAAATTTTTGCTTCGTAATCTTCTTGCAAAGTGTCTGGTAGCCCCATTAATAAATCTAAGATTTCGTTCCATTCGTCTTGATTAAATGTTTTGGTTACCGATGCTCCTTTTCTGTGTTCTTTGATTACATCATCAGGAATTAATAAGTCTTTATTAGACAGTGCATAGTGCAACAATTGTTGAGTCACCACTAAATGAGCGACGTTCCACGCAATATGATTGTTAAATCCGTTGGGTATGGTATGTAATTGTTCTAACGTTAAACCTTCAATTGTTTTTAAGGTTAAGGCTCTTGAAGCTCTTAACATATTAAATTGTGTCTGCATTTTCTGTATTTTAGCGGTAAATATAATCCTAAAAAATGAAAAAAGTCTATTTTTTACAAACCTGTGATACTTGCCGACGCATTTTAAAAGAAGTACATACCAATGGTTTTGAGCGTCAAGAAATTAAAACACATTTAATAACGGTTGCACAACTAGAGCAGATGCATCAATTAACAAAAAGTTACGAAGCCTTGTTTAACAAACGTGCTAAATTGTACAAAGCGATGGATTTAAAAAACCAAACACTTACTGAAAAAGATTACAAACAGCTTATTTTAGAGCATTATACTTTTTTAAAGCGTCCTGTTTTTATGGTTGATGATGAAATTTTTGTTGGCAATAGTAAAAAAGTGATTGAAAAATTGAAAGAAAAAATAGGTAATTAGTTCTTTTTAGCGAACCAAGTTTTGGTTCTTAATTCAACATTTTCTTTAATATCTTGCCAAAATAAATTGATATCGCCCACATGATAATTTTTGATGAACGACATGACAAATCGTTTTGGAAATTTTGGTACGGTTGACCAAATAAGTCCATCAGTAACTTCTATTTTTAACGATTGAGGATACAAAACATCGTTGCTATACAAAAACCCTTTGTGCTGAGAAAATGTAGTTGTTTTTTGAGCGTCCCACGTAATTGGGTTGGTAGTAACACTGCCTTTGTACCAGTTTTTAAAGTTCGGATATGTGCCACGTTTACGAGTATTCCAGCTAACAAAACCACCTGTTTGCGTGGGCGAATTCATCGGTTTGATGGTTTTAAATTCGTTGGGCTGTATTCTAATTCCTGGTAAATAGGCTGCAATTAATTGTTTTTGTAGCGGTTTGTCATCAAAAAAATCTTTGAGTAATTGAATTCCGTGAGTTGTACCTTGGCTATGACCGACCAAAATAATCGGTCTGCCATTGTTGTAATGTTCTAAATAATAGGCAAATGCTTTTTTTACATCGGCATACGCCAACGCTAACGCTTCTTTTCTGCCTTTATACATTCTGTACGCTCTAATATGTGCTTGCCTATAATAAGGTACATAAATTTTACCTGAATTGGCAAAAGGCGATGCTTGGTATTTTACCACTTTGTGCAGTATTTTTTGTTGCTGCTCAACATCATCAATAGGTACATTCCAACGGATATCGTTTTTATCGGTATTTAAGGTTGGATAGATGTAAAAAACATCGGCTTTTAGATTAGAAATTTGTACGGTGGTGTATTTTTTTAAACCTTTTGGATATGTATTTGGCAACACCGCCCACGAATTTCTGTTCCCATAATTAGGTGCTTTAGGGTGTTTTTCTGTTGCGAAATCTTGTGTTTTGTAGGTTGATTTACAGCTTACAAATAATAAGATAACAAATACATATCTGAGTTTTTTCATGTTAAAAAGTCATTGTAAAAGCGATTCCGTTTCCTTTCATATTCAAATGATACGAAGGTTTAAATTGATAAGAAGACGCTGTAACACCTTCATTGTACAAGGAAACGGCTTCTTTAGATTTTTTGTTGTAAGCGCTGTTTAACGGAATTGATGCAACAATAATTCCTGCGCCGATTCCTGCCAATACCCAATTTGGTTTTCCTCCGCCAATTGCGGTACCGATAGGAAAACCTACCAATCCGCCACCAATACCTCCTAAAACAGTACTCCAAATCATATTGGTTTTTGCAGATTTCATTAATTCATACGCATTGGTATTTGTTTTCATCAATGCCAATGTTTGCGACAAAGAGAGTTTTACATCGTTTTTATACAGCATATTCGTGCCCATCTTTTTTTTAATTTCGATTTTTTGAGCATTTGCTGATGTGAATCCTGTTACTAGTAAAATAAATAGTACAATTGTTTTTTTCATTTTGTGTTTTTTAAGGTTGATGCATAAATATTTATTAAGTTTTTTGCTTCTTTTTTTGCGCTCCAATGTTCAATAATTTCTTTTCTAGCTTGGTTACCCAAATGTAAAAATTTATTTTCAATTACTTGTTGCATGGTGTTTTGTAGTTGATGCACGTTTCCTACTTCAAACAAATAGCCGTTTTTTTTGTGCGTAATAATCTCTGAATGCACACCTACATTTTGGGTAGCAATTATATTGCATCCACAAGACATTGCCTCGGCACAAACTAGAGAAAATCCTTCTGTAAATGAAGGGACTATAACAGTATGAGATGCTTGATATACTTTGATAATCTCTGTAATTTCTCCTAGAAAATATACTTGATTTTCAATATTGTTTTTCGTTACAATTTCTTTTAATTCGGTAAAAAAGTCTTGTTTATCAATCTTACCTGCAATTACTAACGCCCAATCGTTATGTTCTTTTAATAACGGAGCAACAGCTTCTAACAATGTTTTTTGTCC
>CAMZMA010000268.1 GCA_947311815.1 uncultured Flavobacteriaceae bacterium | reverse complement strand
TGTTTGTCATTGCGAATGAGGTACGAATGTGGCAATCTCATTCTTTAAGACAGATTACTTCGTTCATTCTTCTCTCGCAACAACGTAATATGTTGATTGATTTACACTTAACTTATTTATTAAGTCGAATTCAGGTTTCAAAGTAAAGTTTTTTTTAATATTTTCTGCTTCCTTACATATGTTTTTACGCAATCACATCTAACTAATTTTTTTTAAGTTTTTTTTCAAACTACCTGTAATCTTGCATAACTACTGGTGTTGAAAAAGTTACCTTGTTTCCCATCTCCGAAAAACAAGTGCCTGATACCAATCCAACATATCCTGTTCCTACAACAGCTATATTCATCTTTTATTTATTTTTCAAATTTTCTATTTCTTGCACTTCTTTTCGTAACCCACTACTTGAAAAACGATGTTCTCTTTTATTAAAATACAATTTTATTCCTTTTTTTTCACAGTAATCTCTTCCTGTAAATTGTTTACTCGCATATTCATCACCAATAATACGTATATCAATTTTAAAAGAACGCAATACATCTTCTAAATCTTGTTCAGTTGCATAAGGTACAATTTCATCTACGTATTTACATCCTTTTAATTGAATATAACGCTCTACACTTTGTACCGGTTTATTTTTATCAGGTCGGTCTAAGGTAGGTCTGTTTGCAAACCACAAATGAGATAATCACATTCTCTCTTTGCTTCTTCCAACATTTTAATATGCCCTGCATGTAGCAAATCAAATGCACTAAAGGTTATTCCTATTTTCATACGATACAAATATAGTTTTTATTTTACCCAACAAAAGGGTGTTTTTCTCCTTTTATATCTAACGTTGTATTTCTTATTTGATGTACAATTTCTATCGATTGTTTCGCTTCTTCTAAACCAAAACCGTTTCCTTTTAAGATACCTTTATAACTTTCGGTATGTAATTCGGTAAAGCCACCGCTAAATTCTATTTCTTCACCATCAACTGTAATAGATCGATAGGTTCTTTGTCCTTTTTCTTGCACTTTTTTTGGCAATGAATTCTCGTCAATCGACAAAAACCACCGTACTCTTGCTTTTTCAAACTCTAAATAACCTGCCGACTTATCTTTTTCTCGTAAATGCACTTTATTTTCTTGTACTTTTCCAAAAATCCATGATAACATATCGTAAAAATGCACCCCTATATTAGTGGCAATTCCTCCTGATTTACTTTCATCTCCTTTCCAAGAAATATGATACCAACTGCCACGAGAAGTGATGTACGTTAAATCGATATCATACTTTTCTTTTTTATTTTCAATCGCTACTTTATTTTTTAAAGCAATAATACTTGGATGCAACCGCAATTGTAAAATAGTGTTTATTTTTTGACCCGATTCTTTTTCGATATCTTGTAATGCATCCACATTCCATGGATTTAACACCAACGGTTTTTCACAAATAGCATCTGCTCCTCTACGTAACGCCATTCTTATATGTGAATCGTGCAAATAATTAGGCGTACAAATACTTACATAATCTAAATGAATATTTTGTTGGCGTTTTAATTTTTCTATATGACGATCAAATCGCTCAAATTCAACAAAAAAATCTGCATTCGGAAAATAACTATCCATAATTCCTACGCTATCAAATTTATCTAACGCAGCGATTAAGGTATTATTAGTGTCTTTTATCGCCTTTAAATGACGTGGAGCAATATAGCCTGCTGCTCCGATTAATGCAAAGTTTTTCATTTTATAAGCCTTTATCTTTTTGAGAATCGTCTAATTTATTTTTCACATCATACACTACCGATTTCTCTTTTTTTAATGATGGATAATCGAGTTTTTCAAATTCATTATGTGCTACTGTTAAAACAATGGCATCAAATTTTTTATTTGGAAGCGTCTGAACAGAATTCAAGTTATATTCATGCAACACCTCATCTGTATTTGCCCAAGGATCAAAAATAGTCACCTTTGTACTATAACCTTTTAATCCGTTAATAACATCTACCGCTTTGGTATTTCTAACATCAGGACAATTTTCTTTAAATGTAATTCCTAGCACTAAAATTTCGGCGTCTTTTACACGGATATCTTTTTCTATCATCAATTTAATAACTTCTGAAGCCACATAATCTCCCATACTATCATTCATTCTTCTTCCCGCTAAAATAATCTCTGGATGATAACCATATTCTTGCGCTTTTTGTGCTAAATAATACGGATCAACACCAATACAATGTCCACCAACTAGCCCTGGTTTAAAAGGTAAGAAGTTCCATTTTGTACTTGCAGCTTCTAA
Organism: uncultured Flavobacteriaceae bacterium; assembly: GCA_947311815.1. Lineage (GTDB taxonomy): Bacteria > Bacteroidota > Bacteroidia > Flavobacteriales > Flavobacteriaceae > Polaribacter. Next base: position 1,972 of record CAMZMA010000268.1, on the reverse strand, counting down.
AACATCATGCGTATTAATATCCATTAAACTAAATATTTTAGCCAACTCATTTACAAAAGCGATATTGATATCTCTTTGCGAATTTTCTATCACTTTTGCTGCTTCAGCCACTTTAATTGTCGGCGCTAAATGTGTACCTGCTGTAATCACAGATTTATACAAGTCATCTACTTTTTTGCCGATTTCGGGCGTTGAACCAGACGTGACTTTTAATATTTTTTCTACGGTGTGTTCTTTATCTCCTGGATTGATTCTTTCGGGCGAATAGCCTGCAAAAAAATCTTGATTAAAAACCAAACCTGATGTTTTTTCTAAAACAGGAATACATGTTTCTTCGGTTGCTCCCGGATATACGGTAGATTCATAAATAACAATATCGTTTTGTTTTAAAACACTTCCAACTGTTTCGCTTGCTTTAATTAAAGGTGTTAAAACGGGTCTGTTATTTTTATCAACAGGAGTAGGAACAGTCACAATAAAATAATTACAATCTTTAATATCTTCTATAGATGTTGAACAAAAAAGCCCATTCTCATTAGAGGGTTTATCAACTAAAACAGCTTGTAAAACTTCATCTGACACTTCTAAAGTATCATCCGTTCCAGTCATCAATTCTGAGACTCTTTTTTTGTTGATATCAAAACCGACAACAGCGTATTTTGTTGCGAATAATCTTGCCAAAGGCAAACCAACGTATCCTAATCCTATAATTGCTACTTTATCTTTAGTCATTTTTTCTATTTTATAAGTTTTTCCAATACCATTTTACAGCTTCTTTTAATCCTTTTTGTAAAGAAAACTGTGGTTTGTAATTCAATAATCTTGTTGCTTTTTCGATACTTGCGTGCGAATGTGGAATATCGCCTGCTCTATTAGGACCATATCTTACTTCAATATTTTTAATAGAATACTCAAACTCAGATAAATATCCTTTCAAATAACGCATCAAATCATTAAGCGTATTTCTATCGCCAAAAGCCACATTATACACCGTGTTTAATGCTTCTTTTTTAGTTGCTACTAAAGATAACATGTTCGCTTGAATAACATTATCTATATAAGTGAAATCTCTCGAGTAATTTCCGTCGCCATTGATGGTTGGAGACTCTCCTTTCATCAACTGACTTACAAATTTCGGAATTACCGCTGCATATGCCCCGTTTGGATCTTGCTTTCGCCCAAACACATTAAAATAGCGTAATCCTATTGTTTCTAATCCGTAGGTTTTAGAAAAAACATCAGCATACAATTCATTTACATATTTCGTAATTGCGTAGGGCGATAATGGTTTTCCGATAACATCTTCTACTTTTGGCATCGATTTAGAATCACCATAGGTAGATGAACTTGCGGCATACACAAATCGTTTTATACCTGCATCCTTTGAGGCTACTAACATATTTAAAAAACCACCAATATTTACATCATTAGAAGTAATTGGATATTTTATAGATCTTGGTACAGAACCTAAAGCGGCTTGATGCAACACGTAATCCACATCTTTTACTGCTTTTTTACAATCTTCTAAATTTCGAATATCACCTTCTAATAAAGTAAATTTTTCATTCGGCAATAAATGAGTAATATTCTCTCTTTTTCCAGTAGAAAAATTATCTAAACAGATTACTTTACTCTCCTTTTCTAACAACGCTTCGCATAAATTAGAACCGATAAATCCAGCGCCACCAGTTACCAATACTGTCTTTTCAGAAAGGTCAATATTCATATTGTGTTTTTGAAGTTGTAAATTCTTTTTCAAGAAGCTAATATACAAAAACAAGTTGATAGAAAAACAACAATTTTTTCATATAAAAAAAGGAAAATCCTCTTCAAAAACTGAAGAGGATTTTTGTGGGCAATGAGGGATTCGAACCCCCGACCCTCTCGGTGTAAACGAGATGCTCTGAACCAACTGAGCTAATTGCCCAATCTTAACGATTGCGGGTGCAAATATAAAACGGTTTTTACTTTT
>CAMZMA010000267.1 GCA_947311815.1 uncultured Flavobacteriaceae bacterium | reverse complement strand
TCATCTAATGTTAGCTCTACAATAGTGTGATTTTGCATTTAACCTTATTGGAAAACACTATTTCTATCATTCTACGTTATTACTTTTAATTCCTTCTACTATCTTTAGTGTTTTACTTTTCATGATAGGATTTGAAGGTTCTATGCAAAATCACACTATTGTAGAGCTAACATTAGATGAAAAAAAAGAAATACACCAACCGATTAATACGAGTATCGAATTATTAAAAACCCGACTTATTGAATGCTTTGAAAAAGATAAAATTTATCAAAAAAAAGATTTAAAAATCACTGATATTTCTATACTCTTAAACACAAACAGAACATATATCTCAAATGTAATCAATCAAGAATTTAATGTTTCATTTAGTGATTTTGTAAACCAATATAGAATTAATGAAGCCAAGAAAATCCTAAAGCTAGAGTCTACATCAAAATACACTTTAGAATATGTTGCTGAAAAAGTTGGATTTGCCTCATCACATTCTTTTATTCGTGTATTTAAAAAATTAGAAGGAAAAACACCAATTGCTTATAAAAACACATTCTTTTAAGGAATGCTACTTCTTCTGAAAGCACCTAAAAAGTTTCGCTTTTTATTATCATTTTAGCTTATTTCTTGATTAAAAACGAAAGAAATTATCAAGTAAGATAATCCTTTTGTTTATAGGGGTCAAAACATTATTAACCTGAGCTTAACCAAAGAAAAAAATAGAAAGAATTTTTAAAGGAACTCGTTCCTTCAAAAAATTGTAGCTCACATCTCACATATTTATTGATTTTTTACTTCGATTCTTATATCGAACTCAAATTATTAGAATATTATTTTGCTTATATTCGTAGAAGCTAAATCTGTATTATGAAAAAAATTATATTTCTTTTTCTTGTAACTGCTTTATTCTCTTGTGTAAAAGAAGAAAAAGCACCTGTAAAAAAACAAGTTATTTCTACGTATTATTTGATTCGTCATGCAGAAAAAGATAGAACAGATACAACCAATCACAACCCAAATTTAAACGAAAAAGGGCAAAAAAGAGCCAAAAAATGGGCAGAAGTGTTTAAAAACGTAACTTTTGATAAGGTTTATGCTACCAAATACAACAGAACCATACAAACCGCTACACCAACAGCAACTGCCAAAAAATTAGAAATCGATTATTACAACCCAAGAAAAATGTACGATTCGGTTTTTAAAAATACAACACTCGGAAAAACAGTTTTAGTAGTTGGTCATAGCAATACTACGCCATTTTTTGCAAATAAAATTTTAGGTAATAAAACCTACAAACAAATTGACGATCATAACAATGCTAATCTTTATATTGTAACTGTTACCAATGATACTAAAACAAGTGTTTTATTAAAAATTGATTGAAAAATGATTTCAGAAATCCTCAATAAATAAAACACATTTTTTTGTAAAATTTAGGTCAGAATAATTATATATTCAGCGCTTTTTTAGCTCTTTTTAGTTGCGCATCAAACAATTTTTTATCAACTTTTGTAGCATACATAGGCATCATTTTTTCTAAATTTTTTTTTCCTTTAGCTGATGATAAAATCTCTGGAAACGCTTTTTCTAATACATTCATCATAATAGCCGTTGCGGTTGATGCTCCTGGTGATGCGCCCAACAAACAGGTAATACTTCCGTCTTTACTGCTAATTACTTCGGTACCAAATTGTAGTTTGCCTCCTTCAAATTCATCCTTTTTAATAATTTGCACGCGTTGTCCTGCTACTAGAATTTCCCAATCATCACTTTTAGCGTCTTTTACAAATTTCCGAAGACTGTCCATTCTATCTTCATGACTCATGGTTACTTGTTCAATTAAATATTGAGTTAAGGGCAAATTGTGCCAAAAAGCGCCAAATAAAGACGGAATATTATCAAATTTTATCGATTTAAATAAATCTAAATGAGAACCTTCTTTTAAAAACTTCGGACTAAAACCCGCAAACGGACCAAAAAGCAATTCTCTTTTTCCGTTGATAAATCGCGTGTCTAAATGTGGTGTTGACATTGGCGGGTCGCCGATACCTGCTTTACTATACACTTTGCCTAAATGTTGTTTTTTTAAGGCTTCGTTTTTACACACCAACCATTCGCCACTTATAGGAAAACCTCCGTAACCTTCTTTTTCATCTATTTCTACTTTTTGCAAAAGCAATAAACTTCCGCCTCCTGCACCAATAAATACATGTTCTGCTTCAATAAAATGCTTTTTATCGGTTGTGGTGTCTTTCAATTCTACCGTCCAATCAATATCTGCGCTAGGATCAACATCTAACACATCAATATTGCAATGTACGGGCGTATCAAATTCGGTTTCTAAGACAGAAAATAATTTTTCGGTCAAAGCACCATAATTTACTTCTGTACCTCTATCAATTCTCGATGCTGCCATTATTTCATCATCCGATCTATCATGCATAATTAACGGAAACCATTCTGCCATTTTATCGATTGCTGTAGTAAACTCAATCGTATCAAACATAAAATGTTTTTTAAATGCTTTGTATCTTTTCTCTAAATACGTTGCATTTTCTTTTCCTTCTACCCAACTATGATGTGGTACAGCTTGTATAAAATCAGACGGATTTTCAATCAACTTTTCCTCAACCAAATACGACCAAAATTGTTTTGATATCTCAAATTGTGTACAAATATCAATCGCTTTTTTAATAGCAATCGAACCGTCTTCATTTTCTGGCGTGTAATTTAACTCGCACAAAGCAGAATGCCCTGTACCAGCATTATTCCAAGCAGCAGAACTCTCTAAGGCAACCTTATCTAATCGTTCTAGAATTAAAATAGTTAATTTAGGTTGTAATATTTTGGCAATCAGCGCTAAAGTGGCACTCATAATACCGCCACCTACACACACTAAATCGTAGTCTTTTTTAAATTTCATTGATTTTCTTTTAGAAAAATAAATGTAGTACTTTATTTTTTAAAAAAGTATCTTTGTACTTCATTTTTGATGAATGCCGTATGCAGAAAAAAATAAATATACAGAATAAAAAAGCTCGTTTTGAATATGAGATCCTCGATAAATATACCGCAGGAATTGTATTAACAGGCACAGAAATAAAATCGATAAGACTTAGTAAAGCAAGAATTACAGAGAGTTTTTGCGAGTTTAATGACCGTGGAGAACTGTTTATTATTAATATGTATATCGAAGAGTATATTTTTGGACATCAATTTAATCATCAACCAAAAAGTGAGCGAAAATTATTGTTAAACAAACGAGAATTACGCAGATTAAAACGAGATGTAGAAGCAAAAGGGAATACGATTGTGCCACTTAAATTGTTTTTAAATGGCAACGGAATTGCAAAATTAGACATCGCTTTAGGAAAAGGAAAACAAACTCACGACAAGCGTAATACGCTAAAAGACAGAGATAACAAAAGAGATTTAGCACGAATTAAAAAATCTTTTTAGTGCAATTACGTCCATTTTTAAAATTGATTCGCTTTAAAAACCTACTCATGGTTTTTATCACATTAATTTTAACAAAATATTCGTTCATCAATTCGTTTGCTCCTCAAAATTTATCAATAGTTCAATTTAGCATTCTTGCGGTAAGTATTTTGCTAATTACTGCTGGTGGCTATATTATTAATGATATTTTTGATATTGAAACCGACACTATTAACAAACCCAATGCTGTTTTTATTGAAAAAAACATTGCTAAAAAAAGTGCTTTTCAGCTTTATATCATCTTTACAATAATTGGTGTTTTATTGGGAGTTTTTCTTTCTTTTTCTGTTGATAAACCTATCTATTCATTTGTGTTTATAGGTACAGCAATCGGATTGTATTTATACTCTCAAACCTTAAAAAAACTTCCGCTAATTGGTAACTTAACTGTGTCTTTACTCATAAGTACCAGTATTTATATTGTGTATTTGTTTGAAGTTTCTATCACGTTTACGTATCTACAAAACAGCCTTTTTATTTACATCATCTTCTCATTTTTAACAACGTTAATTAGAGAAATTGTAAAAGATATTGAAGATATTGATGGCGATTATCAGCAAAAAATGAACACACTTCCTATTTTAATTGGCAGAAAAAGAGCAAAAATGGTTGCTTTTATATTAACTGGTTTCTTGTTTGTTTTTACCATTGTGGTAAGTAGAATTTTAGTTGTAAAATCGATGTTATTTTTTGGGTATAGCATCGTATTTACAGTATTGCCTCTCTCCTATTTACTATTTAGATTATGGGAAGCATCCACAAAAAAACAATTCGCCTATATTAGTAATATATTAAAAATCATTATGTTATTCGGTATTTTATCGATGTTACTTTTTCAATTTATATAAAATATGTTAGCCAAAAAATTATCTAAACACCATCTTATTTTAGCTTCGGGATCTCCCAGAAGACAAGAGTTTTTAAAAGGATTAGACGTTCCTTTTACGATACAACTAAAAGAAGTCGAAGAAGTTTATCCGAAGCATTTAAAAGCAGCAGAAATTACCGACTTTTTAGCCAATTTAAAAGCGTCTCCTTTTACAAATCTTACTGAAAAAGATATTTTAATTACTTCGGACACCATTGTTTGGTTAGATGATACAGCAATTGGAAAACCCAAAAATTTTGAAGATGCTGTTGCCATGTTGCAAAAATTATCGGGTACAAAACACCAAGTAATTACATCGATAAGTATTAAAAGCAAACACTTTCAAAAGATTGTTAATAACACTACCAATGTTTATTTTAAAGTTTTAACCGATGAAGAAATTGTCTATTACATCAACAAATACAAGCCTTTTGATAAAGCTGGGGCATACGGAATTCAAGAATGGATGGGTTTTATTGCTATTGATAAAATTGAAGGAAGCTATTTTAATGTAGCAGGTTTTCCTACACATTTATTATACAAAGAATTGATGAATTTATAAACTATTAGATAAAATAAATAGCTTATTTTTGAAGCTTTAAACACAACTATATATTTAGAAATTACAACTCAAATGAAAAAATACACCTACACAGAAAAAAAAGACACACGTTCTGGTTTTGGAGACGGATTAACCGAATTAGGAAAAACAAACCCAAACGTAGTAGCGCTTTGTGCCGATTTAACAGGATCGTTAAAAATGAATCAATTTGAAAAAGAGAATCCAGATCGTTTCTTTCAAATTGGTATTGCAGAAGCCAACATGATTGGTATTGCTGCGGGTATGACCATTGGTGGTAAAATTCCGTTTACAGGTACTTTTGCCAATTTTTCTACAGGACGTGTGTATGATCAAATAAGACAATCTGTTGCCTATTCTGGTAAAAATGTTAAAATTTGCGCATCGCATGCAGGTTTAACTTTAGGCGAAGACGGTGCAACACATCAAATTTTAGAAGATATCGGATTGATGAAAATGCTACCAGGAATGACCGTAATTAATACTTGTGATTACAACCAAACCAAAGCAGCAACCATTGCAATTGCCGATTATGATGGGCCTGTTTATTTGCGTTTTGGACGTCCAAAAGTACCCGTTTTTATGCCAACGGATACTCCTTTTGTAATTGGTAAAGCTATCAATTTAACCGAAGGATCTGATGTAACTATTGTAGCTACTGGGCATTTAGTTTGGGAAGCTTTACAAGCCGCAGAACAATTAGAAGCCAACGGAATTAGTGCAGAAGTGATAAACATTCATACCATTAAACCTTTAGATGAAGAAGCTATTTTAGCATCTGTAGCAAAAACAGGCTGTATAGTTACTGCCGAAGAACACAATAAATTTGGTGGTTTGGGCGAAAGTGTAGCACGTTGTTTGGCTCAAAACAATCCTACTCCGCAAGAGTTTGTAGCAGTAAACGATAGTTTTGGCGAATCTGCTACACCAGAGCAATTAATGGATAAATACGGATTAAATGCGGCTTCAATTCGTAGCGCAGTTGAAAAAGTAATCAAAAGAAAATAGACGAAAATCATATTTTTGTCGTTTAATAGTAAACCTAAAAACAATTTATTATGAAAAAATTAGTCATGGCAATGTTTCTTATCATAGGAACTAGCCAAATTAGTAATGCACAAGTAGCTTTGGCTGTTCCACCAGTTGGAGTATAGGTAATACTGTTTTCTAAATTGGTATATACCAACTCTGGACGTAGGTAAAAGCCAATTACAGGAATTTTAAAACGCAGCCAAATACCTGCATGATAGCCTGCTTTACCTTTTGCGCCAGAAAAAACATTGGCAGATACATCTTTAATTGAACTAGAATTATAATTAACTCCTCCTTTAATACCAAATGCCACTTGTGCATTACTAATTTGGCTAGTTCC
>CAMZMA010000266.1 GCA_947311815.1 uncultured Flavobacteriaceae bacterium | reverse complement strand
TTATTGTTCAGTGTTCAGTGTTCAGTGTTCAGTGTTCAGTTGGTAGTTAGTATGTCATTGCGAACGTAGTGAAGCAATCTCATTTTTAAGAACAATTATATCATTGTGAACCTAGTGAAATTTACCTTTAGCAATTAAAAAGCCTAAAACAAAAATGGCTGTGTATTTTATAAAACGTGTCATACTTTTTTGTTGTTTATAAGATTGCTACGGCGTTTTTTCTCGCAATGACAATTTATAAGGTCATTACGAGGATGCAAAACGACGTAATCTTTTAATAGTAAAGGTAAATTTTACTAGGTTCACAATGATATAATTGTTCTTAAAAATGAGATTGCTTCACTACGTTCGCAATGACATACTAACTACCAACTGAACACTGAACACTGAACACTGAACACTGAACAATAAAAACTACTCTTCCTTAGGAAAAGCGTATTTGCTAAATAAAAACAATAAAACAACTCCGATAGTAATATACGAATCTGCTCCGTTAAAAATGGCATTGAAAAACGTAAAACGCTCACCTCCCATTACAGGAATCCAGTTTGGCAATGTGCCTTCCCACATCGGAAAATACAACATATCTACTACTTTGCCGTATAAAAATTCTCCGTAAGGTTTCTCTGCAAATAAAGTAGCTATTTTGTGATTTGATGCGTCAAAAATTCTTCCATAAACAAGCGAATCGATAATATTGCCAACAGCTCCAGAAAAAATAAGTGAAATTGCCACAATTACGGCAGTATGTGTTCCTTTTTTTATATGTTGGCGCAACCAATAAATAATACCTGTAACGGCAACCAATCTAAATAAGGTTAAGAAAAGTTTTCCTGCTTTTCCGCCAAATTCAAAACCCCACGCCATACCGTTATTTTCGGTAAAATGGATTTTAAACCAATTGGCAAAAACAACTACTTCTTCGCCTAAAACAAAATGCGTTTTTACATATATTTTACTTGCTTGATCTATAAATAAGGCTAAAAATATGGTGAGTAATGCAATGTTTTTTTTAGACATAGGTTCTTAAAATTATCTGCCAAAAATAAGGATATTTTAAAGATTAATTACTATTTATAAAAACATGTGCATTAATAGAATTTACGACCAACTTTTTTGATACATTTTTTATGGCAACACGAAAAGGTGATGCTTGTTTTTTACCTTTCATCATAATTGTTCCGTTTTTGGTGTTAATATTGATGTTGGTTTTAGAAATAATAGCATGCACCGTTCCTTGAAAAAGATGAACGCTTGTTTTTCCTTGAATTGTATTGAGGTGTAAATCGCCTTTGTCAATAAAAATCACTATGTTTCCTTGGTAACTTTTAGAAATAATATTGATATTTCTACCAAAAATAGTAATCATTTTATTTTTTGGGATTTTAACAATCGCATATGATCGATTTAATCGTTTGGTAATAAATTTTCTAAAAACACCGTCTTTTTTTACAATAAAAGGCTTTTTAAAATCTATATGTAGTGTTTTATTTGAGGAATTGATAATAAGATCTTCTGAATTGGCATTTTCGTTAAACAAACTTACTTCCGTTTGATTATCATCAGAAGTAATAATAGTAATTGTATCTAACCCAAGTGTGTTTATTTCTATTTCTTCTGATACAGAAAAAACCTGTTTTACTATTTTTTGTTGAGAAAAGCCAACCGAAATAATACTTAAAAAAAAGATAAAGAGATTATTTTTCATACATAAAAAAGGCTTCCGATTAGGAAGCCTTTGTATTGTTATTGTTTGCGTTTCGCTTCAATGCTTAACGTAGCGTGAGGTACTAATTTTAAACGTTCTTTTTGAATTAATTTACCCGTTACTCTACAAATACCGTAGGTTTTATTTTCTATACGTAACAATGCATTTTTTAAGTCTCTAATAAACTTTTCTTGTCGAATAGCTAACTGCACATTGGCTTCTTTTGCCATGGTGTCTGCGCCTTCGTCATACGATTTAAAAGTTGGCGATGTATCGTCCGTTCCGTTGCCTTTATCGTTTTTATAAGACGCTTCTAACAACGCTAAATCTTCTTGTGCTCTCGCTATTTTTTTTTCGATTATTTCTTTGAACTCTTGTAAATCCTCTTCTGAATACCTTGCTTTAATTTCTGGCATAATCTTACATTTTTTGGATTAATATTTTACTTTTTATAGTATCGAACTCAATTTCTATACCATTTTTTATTTCATCAACAAAAACCAATTCTTCGGTCAATGTTTCGCTCATAATATAGTCTTGGTTTGTGGCAACTGCTGCTTCTAAATCTGCAAAACGCTGTACCGATAATTTTATCTTATCTGTTACTTCTAAACCAGTGTCTTTACGTCCGTTTTGAATGCGATTTACCAACTCGCGTGCCATTCCTTCTTTACGTAAATCATCTGTAATTGTAACATCTAAAGCTACGGTAATTCCGTTTGCATTTGCTACCAACCAACCTTCAATATCTTTTGATGATATGGCTACATCTGAGGCATCTAAAGTAATCATTTTCTCATTAATTTCAAATGATATTTGCCCTTCTCTTTCAATTTTGATAATATCTTCTTGTGTAAACGATTGTATTTTACCAGCAATCAGCTTCATTTCTCTACCAAATTTTGGTCCTAAAGTTTTAAAATTCGGTTTTATTTGTTTCACTAAAACCCCTGATGCATCATCTAATAACTCAATTTCTTTTACGTTTACTTCGGATTTTATCAAATCTGCAACGGCTAAAATTTCTGATTTCTGCGTTTCATCTAACACAGGAATCATTATTTTTTGCAATGGTAAACGTACTTTTATTTTTTCTTTCGCTCTTAATGACAAAACTAAAGATGATATGGTTTGTGCATTTTCCATCTTACGCTCTAAAGATTTGTCGATAAAAGTAGTATCACTTACAGGAAAATCTGCTAAATGTACACTTTCAAACGTTTCTTTGTTGGTTGCCTTGGTTAAATCTTTGTACAACCTATCCATATAAAATGGTGCTACAGGAGCACTTAATTTTGCGATGGTTTCCATACACGTATATAGTGTTTGGTAAGCAGAAATTTTATCTTGCTGATAATCGCCTTTCCAAAAACGTCTTCTGCTTAAACGCACATACCAGTTACTTAATAACTCTTGCACAAAATCAGAAATTGCTCTGGTAGCTTTGGTAGGTTCATAAGCTGCATAAAAAGCATCTACTTTTGCAATTAAGGTGTGTAATTCTGACAACACCCAACGGTCTATTTCTGGTCTTTCTGCTAACGGAATATCTGCTTCTGAATAGGTGAATTTATCAATATTTGCATACAAGGTGAAAAACGAATACGTGTTGTATAAAGTACCGAAAAATTTACGACGTACTTCTGCAATTCCTTCTAAATCGAATTTTAAATTATCCCACGGATTAGCATTCGAAATCATATACCAACGCGTAGCATCTGCACCGTATTTATTTAAGGTTGTAAACGGATCTACAGCATTTCCTAAACGTTTTGACATTTTATGTCCGTTTTTATCTAACACCAATCCGTTAGATACTACATTTTTGTAGGCAACCGAGTCAAATACCATGGTTGCTATTGCGTGTTGTGTATAAAACCATCCTCTGGTTTGATCTACTCCTTCGGCAATAAAATCGGCTGGAAAAGCTTGATTTTTATCGATTAAATCTGTATTTTCAAACGGATAATGCCATTGTGCATAAGGCATTGAACCAGAATCAAACCAAACATCAATCAAATCGCTTTCGCGTTGCATAGCTTTTCCTGATGGAGACACTAAGGTAATTTTATCGACAATATTTTTATGTAAATCGATTTTATCGTAGTTTTCTTCGGACATGTTGCCGATTTCAAAATCAGCAAAAATATCAGCATCCATAAAACCTGCTGTTACAGCGCGTTTCATTTCTCTTTTTAATTCTTCTACCGAACCGATACAAAGTTCTTCTTTACCGTCTTCTGTACGCCAAATTGGCAATGGAATTCCCCAAAAACGAGAGCGAGATAAATTCCAATCATTGGCATTTTTTAACCAATTTCCAAAACGCCCTGTTCCTGTAGATTCGGGTTTCCAATTAATCGTTTTGTTTAATTCGTGCATGCTGTCTTTTACCTCGGTAATTTTTATAAACCACGAATCTAACGGATAGTATAAAATCGGTTTATCAGTACGCCAGCAATTTGGGTAACTGTGCACGTATTTTTCTACGTGAAATGCTTTGTTTTCTATTTTTAGTTTGATAGCGAGCTCTACATCTACCGATTTATCAGGAGCTTCACCTTCTTCATAATAGGCGTTTTTCACGTATTTACCTGCAAATTCGCCCATTTCTGGTCTAAATTTCCCTTGTAAATCTACCAAAGGTACAGGGTTTTCATCAGCATCTAACACCAACATTGGCGGTACTTCTGGTGTTGCTTGTTTGGCAACCATAGCATCATCTTGTCCAAAAGTAGGTGCTGTATGTACAATTCCTGTTCCGTCTTCTGTGGTTACAAAATCGCCCGCAATTACTCTAAACGCATCTTGTGGATTTTGATACGGTAGCGCATAGTCTAATAACTGTTCGTATTTAATATCGACCAAATCCTTTCCTTTACATGCTCCTAAAATGGTGTATGGAATTTTTTTATCACCTTCATTATAGCTTACTAATTCATCCGAAGAAGCGACTTCTACAAACTTTTTACCGAATTGTTTGCTTACTAATTTTTTGGCTAAAATTACTTTTATGGGTAAAAATGTATATTGATTAAAGGTTTGCACCAATACATAATCAATTTTATTACCAACCGTTAATGCGGTGTTACTTGGCAATGTCCAAGGTGTGGTTGTCCATGCTAAGAAATGTACTTCTCCTAAATTCTTCGCAAAAGGAAGAGTTTCATTTTCTTTTATTTTGAATTGAGCCACAACTGTGGTATCTGTAACATCTTGATAGGTTCCTGGTTGGTTTAACTCGTGCGAGCTTAAACCTGTACCTGCTTTTGGTGAATAAGGCTGAATGGTATAGCCTTTGTACATTAAGTTTTTGTTGTAAATTTCTTTTAACAGCCACCAAACGCTTTCCATATATTTGGGTTTGTAGGTAACATACGGATTATCCATATCTACCCAATAACCAATTTTACGGGTCATATCATTCCAAATATCCGTATAACGCATTACGGCTTTTTTACAGGCTTCGTTATAATCTTCTACAGAGATTTTTGTACCGATATCTTCTTTGGTAATTCCGAGTTCTTTTTCTACACCCAATTCTACTGGTAGTCCGTGAGTATCCCAACCTGCTTTACGTTTTACCTGAAAGCCTTTCATGGTTTTATACCTCGGAAAAATATCTTTAATTGCTCTTGCTAAAACGTGATGAACCCCTGGTAAACCATTGGCAGAAGGCGGTCCTTCAAAAAACACGTACGGTGTGCTTCCTTCGCGAGAAGTAATACTTTTTTCAAAGATATTATTTGTTTCCCATTCTTGTAAAACTTCTTCGGCTACTTTTGGTAAGTCAAGACCTTTATATTCAGTAAATTGTTTGCTCATTTTTTGATGCTATCATTTGCGATTTGCAAAATTACATTTTTTCTTGTAATTGTTGATTGTATCACATAAAAAAAGCATCTCAAAAATGAGATGCTTAAAAACTTTAAGTTTTTTGGGGGAATGGGGGAATGGGGGAATTAATAATCTACAATTACAAATT
>CAMZMA010000265.1 GCA_947311815.1 uncultured Flavobacteriaceae bacterium | reverse complement strand
ATTTTAAAATTCTTCCTTTCACCAGTAAAACCGAAAACAATTTTCCCTTTAGAAGTTTCCTTTCCTTTTTTGAATTTATAAGGTTGTACTTCTTTAAACAGCATCAATTTATCTACTAAAACACTGTCGTTAGGCAAAGAGATAGAATTTTTAAGAAAACCGATTTTATCAGATTTTGGATTGTACAAATAATCTTTCGATTCTTCTTGCAATGCTATCACAAAATAGTTGCCTTTTTTTAAGTTAGAAAACGTAAAATTAGTAGTATCTAAAGTACTTGTAACATAATTTGGCTTTTGTTTATAAACGATTGAATCATGATAAACGCTATCTGCTTTATAAAGTAGAATACTTGTGTTTTTGGGTGTTTTTTTAAACAAAACATCTTTTACCGAACCTCTTAAAAACAGAGAATCTATATAATCTCCAGTAGAAAAAACATATTTAAAACTCTCTATTTTATTCCCTTCATTATTGTCTTGAACCGCATTACCAAAATTAAAAATATAAGTAGTGTTTTGCAATAACGTATCTAAAATTTTAATATTTATGTATTTACTTGGCGATCCTTGAGGAGTAATTAAGGGCGTCGTTTTCATTGGGGGTGAAACTACTAACTGCTTGTTCAAGTCTTTTAACGTAATATATTCATCAAAATAAATTCTAATATTATCTTGATTAAAATGGGTAGTTTCATAAGGCGGTACAGCCGTCACTAAAATAGGAGCATTCTCATCTTTTGGACCTCCTTCGGGTCTTCCTTTTCTAGCACAATTAAACAAAAGGCTAAAAATTATTAAAAATAATACGTTTTTAAAATTGATTTTCACAAATGTAATTTAGTTTACAAATAAACAATTAATTTTTATATCCATATAAAATATCAATAACTAATTACTCAGTAAACGCCATTGTTACAATACTTATTTTAATTCCATCTGATTTTAACAATTCATTAGCGCAGGCTTCTAAAGTTGCACCCGTTGTAATTACATCGTCTATTAATAAAACATGTTTGTTTACTAATAATTCGCTGTTTTTTACTAAAAACTTTGTTTCAGAATTACTAAAACGCTCAAAACGATGTTTAAATGTTTGTGTTTTAGACCTATTTGTTCTAATTAAAACATTTTCTAAATAGCTGGTTTTTAAAATTTTTTCGAGAGTTTTTCCAAAAGTAGTGAGCTGATTATACCCTCTTATTTTTAATTTTGATGGGTGCAACGGAACAGGAATGATAAAATCGACATCCTTAAATTGTTTCGATTCGTTTAATTGATGCCCAAACCAATTTCCTAAAAAAACACCCACTTCTTGATTTCCTTTGTATTTTAATTGATGAATCATTGTTTTTGCCTTTCCTTTTTTGCGATAATACATAAAAGACATTGCCTTTTCTATAGGAACACGGCCGTAAAATATTTTCGAAATTTGATTTTCTTTATAATTACACTCATCAATCAACGGTAAATCATGCCTACAAAATGTACACAATAATTCTTCGGATGGAAGTAAATGCTCATCACAAACCACACAAATATTTGGATAAAACAGTTCGAAAAAATTTAAAATTGATAACATTTTTCACTTTCTTTTTCAACTGAAAGATAGTCAAAAAAAACTTGACAACTTTTTTTATTCCTGTATCTTTGCAATCTTATGGCAAAACAAGAAGATAAATTCAAAAAAGTACTATCGCACGCAAAAGAATACGGCTATGTTTTTCAATCAAGTGAAATTTATGACGGATTAAGTGCAGTGTATGATTACGCTCAAAACGGCGTAGAATTAAAAAAGAATATTAGAGATTATTGGTGGAAAGCAATGGTGCAAATGCACGAAAACATTGTAGGTATTGACGCTTCTATTTTAATGCACCCAACAACGTGGAAAGCGTCTGGGCACGTAGATGCTTTTAACGATCCTTTAATTGACAATAAAGATTCTAAAAAACGATATAGAGCCGATGTTTTAATTGAAGATTATTGCGCTAAAATTGAATCGAAAATTGAAAAAGAAGTTAAAAAAGCGGCAAAACGTTTTGGCGATGCTTTTAACAAAGAAGAGTTTTTAGCTACTAACGGACGTGTTTTAGGCTACCAAGAAAAAATTAACAGCATTCTTTCTAGAATGGGAAAATCTTTAGAAAACGAAGATTTAGCCGATGTAAAAGCGTTGATTGAAGAATTGCAAATTGCCGACCCATTAACAGGTTCTAGAAATTGGACAGAAGTAAAGCAATTTAACTTAATGTTTGGTACTAAATTAGGCGCTTCTGCAGATACTGCGATGGATTTATATTTGCGTCCAGAAACTGCTCAGGGTATTTTTGTAAACTTTTTAAATGTGCAAAAAACAGGTCGAATGAAAATTCCTTTCGGTATTGCACAAACAGGTAAAGCGTTTAGAAATGAAATTGTAGCAAGACAATTTATTTTTAGAATGCGTGAATTTGAACAAATGGAAATGCAATTTTTTGTAAAACCAGGTACTCAAAAAGAATGGTATAAAAAATGGAAAGAAACTCGTTTACAATGGCATTTATCTTTAGGAATGGGCGCAGAAAATTACCGTTTTCACGATCACGAAAAATTAGCACATTATGCTGATGCTGCTGCGGATATTGAGTTTAAATTTCCTTTCGGATTTAAAGAATTAGAAGGAATACACTCTCGTACCGATTTCGATTTAAAAGCACATGAAAAATTTTCTGGCAAAAAATTACAATATTTCGACCACGAAGAAAACAAAAACTATGTGCCTTATGTAGTAGAAACCTCTATCGGTTTAGACAGAATGTTTTTAGCTGTTTTTTCGCACTCTTTACAAGAAGAAGAACTAGAAAATGGCACAACAAGAACAGTGCTTAAATTACCAAGTGTATTAGCGCCTGTAAAAGCAGCTATTTTACCTTTGGTTAAAAAAGATGGATTACCAGAAGTTGCACGTAAAATATTAGATGATTTAAAATGGGATTTTAATGTTGCTTATGACGAAAAAGATGCCGTTGGAAGACGTTACAGAAGACAAGATGCCAACGGGACACCTTTTTGTATTACCGTAGATCATGACACGTTACAAGATAACACTGTTACTATAAGACATCGAGATACGATGAAACAACAACGTGTTAAAATTTCTGATTTAAAAGAAATTATTGCAAAAGAAGTTACTGTAAAAAATTGGTTACAAAAAATGTAACTTACCCTTATAAAAAAGCTTTACAATTGTAAGGCTTTTTTTATGTAACAAATGTTATAATAAAAGACTTATAAATCTTTTATATTTGTACCTATAAAACAACTTAAAAATGACAACAGCACATATTTTAGAAAACTTAGAGTTTAATGAAAATAAAGTAGCGATTTCAGTATTATTTGAAACCGAAACTACAAAAGAAATTAGAATTTTATTTAAAAAAGGACAATTGATGAAAAAACATCAAACGGCATTTCCTATTACAGTTCAAATAGTAAAAGGATTGCTTGATTTTGGTGTAAACAATCAAGTTTTGGCATTAACCGAAGGAGATATCATTGCTCTTGAAGGTGATGTTCCGCATGATTTGACTGCAAAAACAGATTGTATCGTTCGTTTAACATTAAGCAAACAAGACACAGTAAATCGTGTTAAAAAAGTAGTTGAATAATAAAAAAAGAGGTTGAATAGAAGTTTTATTCAACCTCTTTTTTTTAAAATCTTTTACCTACAGATAAGCTAAACGAAGGTACAAGTTGTGGCGCGTAATATTTTACGGGTGGTTTGTTGATGTATATTTTTCTTAAAAGATCTACTTTTGCTTCTATAAATATATTATTTTTTGACACATACTTATACCCTACCGCAAAACCTAAATCCATAGAATTTGATGTTTTATAAATCAAAGGATAGGTATATCCTGGCAACTTTAAATGTTCTCCAATGGTAAATTTTGCTATTCCTTCAATAAAAAAACCTTCATTATTTTTATTAGAAAAATATTGCCGATAATTAATACTCAATCCAAACTTTTCTTTATAATAAACATCATCATATAATGAAGCACTACTACCAGGAATCAATAATCTAACACCAATACTTTCTGAAGGATTTAATATATAATGATACGAAATTTCAATTTTTTTTAATAATACCAATTCTAAAAGGTCAAAAGACAATTCGTGCTTCAGGTTATCTTTAAAATAATTTTTTTGCTTTTCTTGTGCATTACTTTTTAAAGAAATAAAAAGCAACATAAAAACTGTGTAAATAATACTAATTTGTTTCATAATAGTTAATTTTATTGATTATAAAACAAACGTAAACTATTTACTCACTGCGTTTTACAAAAGATACGTTAACAAAAGTTAATCCTTTAATAAAAAAGAACCTCTTTAACATAAAAATGGTTAAAGAGGTTAAAAAATCTTAAAAGAAAACGAAGCTAATTGTGTTTTTTACAAACTTTTTTTAATCTTTAAACAAAGCTCTTAGTGCGTTCGCATCTTTTGGATCTAACTTATTCGCTAAAATTAAGCTTAATTGTTTTCTCCTTAAAGCGCCTTCAAAACGTTCTTTTTCTAAATCGGTTTCTGGATTTATTGGAGGAACTGGCACTGGAGTTCCTGTATCATCAACCGCAACAAAGGTGTAAATACCTTCGTTTACTTTGGTTCTATTACCAGATTCTCTGTCTTCGATCCAAACATCAACATAAATTTCCATCGATGATTTAAAAGCTCTAGAAACTTTTGCTTCTACGGTTAATACACTTCCTACAGGAACTGATTTGTTAAATGCCACATGATTTACAGAGGCTGTAACCACAATTCTTCTAGAATGACGACGAGCAGTAATACTACACGCCCTATCCATTCTTGCCAATAATTCTCCTCCAAACAAATTATCTAAATAGTTTGTTTCTCCTGGTAACACTAAATCGGTTAAAATAGTTAACGATTCTTTGGGTGTTTTTGCATTCATATATTGGTTATTTAAAAATACAAAAACCACCAAATAAAATTATTCGGTGGTTTAAAATTGAATTGATTTTATTCTTAATCAGCTAAAATAATTAGCTTATTATTATTTAATTCTAAAGTACCAGAATTTATTGATAAAGTTAAAATTTTTGCATCTTCTTTTGAAGGAATAATTTTTTCATTTAAATCTTCAATATTTGACTGAGAGTTTACGTCAATCAACACCGTTCCTTCTTTTAAAATTGACACAACTGGCGCGTGATTATTTAACATTTGAAACTCTCCGTTTACACCTGGTACAGATACTGAATCTACTTCTGATGAAAACAAAATGGCTTCTGGTGATACAATTTCTAAAAACATATTTTTAGTTTTTAGTTTTTAGTTCATCGTTTTTAGCTTTTGACAACTGAAAACTGACAACTGAAAACTGATTCTACGCTTCTGCTAACATTTTTTCTCCTGCATCAATAGCATCTTGAATAGAACCTCTAAGGTTAAATGCTGCTTCAGGATATTTATCTAACTCACCATCCATAATCATATTAAAGCCTTTAATCGTATCTTTAATATCTACCAAACAACCAGGAATACCTGTAAATTGTTCTGCTACATGGAAAGGTTGTGACAAGAAACGTTGTACACGTCTTGCTCTGTGAACTACTAATTTATCTTCTTCAGATAATTCTTCCATTCCTAAAATAGCAATGATATCTTGTAATTCTTTATATCGTTGTAAAATTTCTTTTACTCTTTGTGCCGTATCATAGTGATCATCACCTAAAATAT